>DNUB01000320.1:6180-6785 GCA_003508605.1 Oscillospiraceae bacterium
TCAAGGGGTTTTGTCAATAGTGGATTACTTTAAAATTTTAATGCGGTAAACCAACAGGTTATGCTTTGGTATGTTAAAAAATCTAAAAAATAACCCATATTTTCACTGTAGTATAATTAACTGTGCTTTTTTAAAATTTTACTTGACAATAGTACTATATAGTATTATACTATATAGTAGGAGGTGAAAGTATAACAAAAAACGGCAGAAGGAGGTGAAAAAAACGTATCACAAAAGCGGCGGATTTCTGATAAGCAAAATCAAGCAAATTCAAGGGAGGGTCTTTGAAAAACTGCTTGATGAAAACGGAATAAGCGAATTTAACGGTGCGCAGGGACGAATATTGTTTGTGCTCTGGAATAAGGACAATATTCCGATAAGCACATTGTCTGAGGAAACAGGCCTTGCAAAGACCACCCTTACAAATATGCTTGACAGACTTGAAAGAAACGGACATATTGTAAGGGAATATGACCCAAAGGATCGAAGAAGCGTTAAAATCAGACTCACGGAAAACACAAAGGACATGAGGGATAAATATGATCAGGTTTCGGAAAAAATGAACAGAATTTTTTACAATGATTTTTCGGAAAAGGAGATTCTCT
>DNUB01000261.1 GCA_003508605.1 Oscillospiraceae bacterium
GCTTTTCTGTCCTTGTACGGCACAAACTTGCAGCTGTTTCTTACCCGATGAACTATACAAAGCTGATTTTTGGTTTTAGGAAAAATTGAATTTATTGCGGTACAAAGTCCTGTCAAATTATCGTGACAAGCAACAAAAATATCCTTTACGCCTCGATTTTTCAGGCCTGCACATATACTTGCATAAAAGCTTGTCGACTCGTTTTCGGATATCCAAGTACCTAAAATTTCCTTTTGACCTTCCATATTTATTCCCAATATCGAATATGAAGCCTTGAGCAAGCATTAAAGGAAAAAATAAAAATGCCCTCGTATCAGCAATGCCTGTTACAAGAGCGTTTTTGTTTTAAAATTATTTTACATCAAAGTATTTTTTATTCCTCATCTTCTGCCTTCCTGCTCCACTCCCGAGCCCTCTTGGCGTCCTTTTTTATGCCTATTCCCTCTTCATAACATCTCCCAAGACCTTTCATCCCATAAACGCTGCCATTTTCTGCGGCTCTTGTGAACATTTCCACTGCTTTGCTTAAATTCATTTCAACACATGTTCCGGCGGAATAATAAACTCCCAACTGATTATAAGCGTCCCAATCATTTTGCTCAGCAGCTTTTGAATACCGCTTAAAGGCTTTTTCATAGTTCTTCTCCACGCCATCACCGTCCTCATAGTGCATAGCAAGATAAAACTGCACCCTTGCCAGCCCCTGCTCCGCCGATTTTTGGAACATCTCGAATGCTTTTTTGTATCCTTTTGCGTACCCCTGCCGAGCAGATAATACATACCTGCTTTGAACTGTGAAGCACGGTTTCCGTGTTCGGCTTAAAGCTTATATTCGTCAAGTTCTTTCTTCCAAAGAATGTTCTTTAACCTTTCCTCATTTTCCTCGGAAGCAAGCTTATTTTCATCACCTGTCTCCCCATCATCGCCAATGTCCGCATTGTAAATGTCTTTGTTTTCTTTATAGTCTTTAAGCCACTGTGAAATATCTGCCTTCTCGGGCTTCAAAGATAAAATATCCTCGGCGTGTTCGTCAATATATGAAATGTACATTTTTCTTGCCTCACTGCCGAGATCAATAGGGTACATTAACCTGTAATACGCCGCCATAAACTTGCCGGATATGTTTTCCCCGTTATAGGTCTTTTGGAATACAAGATCGTACAAAGTGTAGTCGTAAGTCTCTGTTGTCCCGTTAAACAGTGACATGATAACCTCGTCCGAAAGTTGGCTGAAATCATCGATTGGTTCGCTTCTGTAAACCGGAACTGCAAATTTTATTTTATCATCTTTTGGGCAACGCACGATAAGCAAATGATCTTTATTAGAAAACGCTCTTCCCCTTGACACCGGCGACTTTTCCGTATCGTAAATTTCCACACGCTCCGTCTCAAAAGCGAAATCTCCTATTTTTGTTACGCTTTTCGGAATTATAGCGTTAATTAGCGGCATATTCTCAAAAGCTTCCATCTCTATGGTTTCAAGACTCTCGGGTAAAGCGAGTTCTTTCAAAGAGCTGCACCCGGAGAATGCAAAATCTCCTATAACCTTTGTGTTTTTAAGCGTTAATTTTTTAAGCTTGGAGCAGTCTCCAAAACAGCAAATATATCGGGCACATACCTCGGCTTCAGTTATAGCCGTGGAGTTAAATGCGTTTGAGCCTATTTTATTTACATTTTCAAGATTGATTTTTTGGAGAGAAAAGCAATATTGAAATGCATTGTCCTCAATAGTGTGAAGACAAGCCGGAAGAACCACCTCCGTTATTTTGTCGTTTCTTGAAAATACGCACTCTTTTATCACCTCAACGCCTTCGGGAATGATCACTTTCCCGCTTACTTCCATAGAAGCGAAAAAAAGATTTTTAGCATCCTTACTGTAAAGCATTCCGTCTTTTGCAGCGAAAATTTCATTGTCGTCATCTGCTTTGATTGAATTGACTCTGCGGGGAAAAGCATTCTTACCTATCTCTTTGAGTTTTGAATGGATATACAGTTCATTAACACAACATACAGTGAAAAAAGCTTTGTCTTTTATTGCTTCAAGGTTTTTTGAAAGCTGTATATCAAGCATCTTAGACTCTAAATTATAAAATGCACTATCCCCGATAACTCTCAGGCTGTCGGGAAGTGCTAATTTTTCAATATTACTGTTATAAAATGCGTATTCGTCGATTTCTTCCAGTCCTTCGGGCAGAATGACTTTCTCTAAATGGCTGTCGCATCCGCTAAAGGAATATTTTCCCAAAATTCGTACTCCGTCGGGAACCTCATAGGTCTTTTCCTTCCTGGCGGTAAACAGAACCAGTCTGCTTTTATCCTTGGTGAATATTGCCTTTCCGTCAGAAGAAAACCATGGATTTTCCGGATCAACCTCTGCGATAAATTCCTCAAAGCTTCCGAATATACTTGGAAAGTACCTAATCTCCTTTACAGTTGCCGGAATAAACAGCCGTCTCAACTTCGGAGCCTGAATTGCATTCATACTTAATCTGGTAATCGGTTTTCCGTCAACATACGCAGGAATTATGATCTCGGAGGCTTCCGTCTGAGTCCATATCCACGACGACAATCCATCGGGATTATCATCTTTTTCGCCTGTGGAAAATCCATAATCAATCTCATCTGCCATAATGATCCCCTCGTTTTTGTTAAATTTTATGCCAATCTTAATTTAAGACGCTCCGGCTTTTTCCTTTAGTTCCTTCGCCTTCTGCAAATTCTTCTCCACACCCAAGCCTTCCTCATAGCAGCGGGTTCCATTCAGTCTTTCAGTGGGG
>DNUB01000217.1 GCA_003508605.1 Oscillospiraceae bacterium
GGCGGTTTCGCCGTGCGGGGATTTGATTTGCAATGCTTTTTTCCTTATTTTTTGCGGTGCTTTTGCTTTTCGGAGTTTGTTGGTGCAGTCATTAAAATTGTTGTGCGGGCGGGGGTTGGGGCGGGTCTTGGAGAATTGCCCGCTATTCTTTTGTACCGATGTTCTGTTCCTGCCGTATTTGCGGGGCTTGGGGCTGTCGGCAATGGGTAAACTTTATTCTTTTGCTTTGCCGCAGTACAAGGAGACAGCGTGTAATGCCTGCGCAGGGCTGTCTTAGGGCGGCGGTATTTTTTCAAAAAAATTTTTGTAATTCCATTGAAATATTTGTGATAATATTGTATAATGATTTTGATTTGATGTTACGGCGAAACAGAGAGAACCGTCTGATTCATATGAACTATAGAAAAGGAGATCATGCTGTATGATGAATTTTGCCAGACTGCTTGACGCAGCGCAAACGGCCGCAGGAACTGAACCGTCGGAAAATATCGATTTGATGTGGTCTACTCTTGTAACCGGTCTTGTAGTGGTGTTTCTGATACTTGTTCTGCTGGTTATCGTGCTTTGGGCTTTGGGAAAGGTAATGAACATTAAGATAAAGCCCAAAAAATCAAAAAGACCCGAACCCGAAAAGTCGGTCGCCCCGCCCGTCGCCCCTGCTCCCGCTCCCGTACCTCAAGAAGAGATCGAGGAAGAGGACGACAGCGAGATAATTGCGGTAATTGCCGCCGCTATTGCCGCTTACGGCGAAAGCGAGGGCAAGCAGTACAGAATCGCATCCGTCAAGAGAAAAGAAAGGTCTGTCAGAAGCAGCTGGAGCGCAGCAGGCGTTGCAGAAAATACAAGACCCTTTTAAAAGCATTTTTCAGCGATTTTGCAATTCGGATAAATACAGAAAGAAAGGAATTTGACGAAAAATGTTAGAAACTTTTTGGGAAACCATACAAAGATTGGCCGCCGACTCCGCCTTCGCCAATATCACATGGCAGGAAGTCGTTATGCTTTTGCTGTCCTTTGTGCTGATGTATCTTGCGATAGTTAAAAAGTTCGAGCCCTTGCTGCTTTTGCCTATTGCTTTCGGTATGGCACTTACCAATATACCAGGCGCAAACCTTTACCACTCGGAATTTTTCCTGTCGGGCACGGTTGACTACGGTCAGGTGCTGCACGACGGAGGACTTTTGGATATACTGTACTTAGGCGTTAAGCTGCAAATATTCCCTCCGCTGATCTTCCTGGGCATAGGAACAATGACGGATTTCGGTCCGCTGATTGCCAACCCCAAAAGCTTTTTGCTGGGAGCGGCGGCGCAGGCAGGCATATTTATCACCTTTATAGGAGCCTGCGGACTGAGTATGGCGGGGCTTGCCGATTTTACCATGGAGCAGGCGGCGGCTATCGGAATTATAGGCGGTGCGGACGGACCTACTTCAATTTACGTAACCTCAAAGCTCGCCCCCGGCATGATAGGCTCTATCGCAGTTGCGGCATACTCTTATATGGCACTTGTGCCCTTCATACAAAGACCCATTATGCTCGCCCTTACCACCAAAAAGGAAAGATCTATCAGAATGGGACAGCTCCGCGCCGTTTCAAAGCGTGAGAAGATCATATTCCCCATTGCGGTCACTATACTTGTTTCCTTTATAGTTCCAGACGCCACCGCCCTTGTGGGAATGCTTATGTTAGGCAACCTGTTCAGAGAAAGCGGCGTTGTGGACAGACTCGTAAAAACGGCGCAGAACGAGCTGATGAACATTATTACCATTATGTTGGGCGTTACCGTAGGCGCAACCGCCACGGCGGCAAACTTCCTTTCGGTAAACACTATCGCCATACTTGTTTTAGGTCTTATCGCCTTCAGTATCGGTACGGCCTGCGGCGTGCTTTTTGCTAAGCTGATGAATAAGGTTACAGGCGGCAAGTTAAATCCTCTTATCGGTTCGGCAGGCGTTTCCGCCGTTCCTATGGCGGCACGTGTAAGTCAGAAGGTGGGTGCGGAAACCGATCCCTCCAACTTCCTGCTTATGCACGCAATGGGACCCAACGTGGCGGGAGTTATCGGCTCGGCGGTAGCGGCCGGCGTACTTCTTTCCATCTTCGGAGGCTGATTTTAATTTACAAGGAGCTGTCGGAAACGGCGGCTCTTTTTGGTAATAAGAACAGGAATATTAACCATAATAAAAAAATAAAAAACCAACGTTTGTTTCTCAAATTCGGGCAATGTCCCATAAAAAAAGGAATTACGGTTATGAAAGACGGATTTATAAAGACAGCCGCAGCCACTCCCAAAATAAGGGTAGCGGACGTGCAGTTTAACGGCGGCAGCATTATAAGCGACATTAAAAGTGCGGCGGAGCAGGGGGTAAAGCTGGTGGTTTTCCCCGAGCTCTGCATTACGGGCTATACCTGCGGCGACCTGTTCGGTCAAAGGCTGCTTGCGGAATCGGCATATTCCGTGCTTGAACGCATCAAGGAAGAAACAAAGGAGCTTGAAATCATTTCGGTTGTGGGGCTTCCCCTTATAAGGGACGGCAAGCTGATAAACGCCGCCGCCGTACTGTATAAGGGAGATATCTTAGGCACGGTGGGAAAAAAGAACCTGCCTAACTATAACGAGTTTTACGAAAAGCGGAATTTTGAGGACTGTTTTTGTGACGAGCCTGTGGTTTTCCGCTGTAAAAATATGCCTGAATTTTCCTTCGGCATAGAGATCTGCGAGGATCTGTGGATTCCCGAACCGCCGTCGGCAAGGCTTGCGCTGGGGGGAGCGGAAATTATCGTGAATCTGAGTGCCAGCAACGAAATGATAGGCAAATCCGAATACCGCAGAGGTCTTGTCACAGGGCAAAGCGGACGGCTTATATGCGGCTATGTTTACGCTTCCGCAGGCGAGGGGGAAAGCACCACCGACCTTGTTTTTTCGGGACACAGCCTTATTGCGGAAAACGGCGCATTGCTTAAAGAAACAAGGCTGTTTGAAAATCAGATGATTATTTCCGAAATCGATGTGTTCAGCCTTGCTTCGGAGCGGCAGAAAAACACCTCCTTCCCCAAATACGGCGGGGTAAAAATTGTGGAATTTGAAATGGAGATCTCCGATACCGAGCTTACAAGGCACTACAGCCCCACACCCTTTGTCCCCTCCGATGAAAGGGGGAGAGCGGAACGCTGCGAAAGCATTCTTGCAATGCAATGCGAGGGTCTTAAAAAAAGAGTGGAGCATACGGGAGCAAAAAGCCTTGTAATAGGAATTTCGGGCGGTCTTGACAGCACCCTTGCTCTCCTTGTCTGCGTTAAGACCATGGATAGGCTGGAAAGGTCAAGAAAGGATATTATCGCCGTTACAATGCCCTGCTTCGGCACTACCGAAAGGACGAAAAGCAACGCAGTTCGGCTTTGCGAAGCACTGGGCGTTACCGTCAGGGAGATAAATATAACGGATTCCGTTCTGCAGCATTTTAAGGATATCGGACATAACACCGATAATCACAATGTGGTTTTCGAAAACGGACAAGCGAGAACGAGAACCCTTGTTCTGATGGATATAGCCAATCAGCAAAACGGTCTTGTAATAGGCACGGGCGATCTGTCCGAGCTTGCATTGGGCTGGGCTACCTACAACGGCGACCATATGTCCATGTACGGAGTAAACGGCGGTATCCCGAAAACTCTTATAAGGTATATTGTGGGATTTTACAGCGACAGCTCCCGGGACGGAGAGCTGAAAAGCGTACTTAGCGATATACTTGACACTCCCGTAAGCCCTGAGCTGCTGCCTGCGGAAAACGGCGAGATAAGCCAAAAGACAGAGGAATTGGTGGGTCCCTACGAGCTGCATGATTTCTTCCTTTACTATGCGGTGCGCCGCAGCTTTTCTCCCCGAAAGATTTTCAGGCTTGCGTCGATTGCTATGGGCGGCAGATACTCCCCGGAGGAGATAAAAAAGTGGCTTAAAAACTTCTTCCGCCGCTTTTTTTCACAGCAGTTCAAGCGTTCCTGCCTGCCCGATTCTCCAAAGGTGGGATCGGTTACCCTTTCCCCGAGAGGAGATTGGAGAATGCCCTCGGACGCCGTGGCAAAATGTTGGCTTGAGGATATAGAGAGAATTTAATACTAAATCTCTAATCGTAAAAAGTAAAAATAAAAAGGCTGCCAAAACAGAACAGCA
>DNUB01000034.1:0-8325 GCA_003508605.1 Oscillospiraceae bacterium
GGGGACATCTGGATTTTGATTATATATGAAAAATGGGATTGTAATTATTGTTTTTGAGCTGCTATCATAAACTTGTCGGAGGCTTCCTCCAGATCTCTGCCTGTAAGATATTCCGAGCATTCTAAAACGGTAAATCCCGATTTGATCAGCATTTCCGAAATTTTTTCAACAGGCAGCGCAATTTCAAAAAGAGAATCCGTACTTCTTTTATATAGTCCGTTCTTCTGCCTTTCAAAAAAATCCAAAAACATATCTATGCGGTTAAGCGGATCTCCCTCCGACGGCTCATTTTCCCAAACACAGTATAAGCCCTCCTCTTCATAATCAAAGGTATAGGAATTACCCGCTAAAATGTTCAGATGCTTATAGGGAGTGTTCATATCGGCGGCAAAAATGCCGTTCTTGTTTAAGGCTTTATAAACTCCGTCAAAGACTTGTCCTATCGACCTTTCACCGTCAAGATGATTTATGCTGTCTAATGTGGCGATGCAAAAATTAAAGCCGCCTTTAAAAGTCAGTTCTCTCATATCGCATTTTAGCCACTTAATACCGTCTGATTTTTTTGAGGCTCGGTCAAGCATATCCTTGGAAAAATCGCAGCCTGTTATATCCGAAAAGCCTAACCTTTCCATACGCACCGTAAGATTTCCCGTGCCGCAGCCCAAGTCCAGCAAGGGACCTGTTTTATCACTGTATTTGCGTAAAATCCCGCTGTAATAAAAGGCAATGTCATTATAATCAACATTGTCTGTCAGAATATCATAATATTTTGCAAAATCCGTATAGCTCACAGGTAAAATCCTTTACTTAAGCTCCTCGGGCGACATTCTGTCAAATACGAGGTCGTAACCGCTGTTTCCATAGTTAAGAGTACGGTTTACACGGCTTATGGTGGCAGTCGACGCTCCCGTTTCGGACACGATGGAGGTATATATCTTCTTTTCTGAAAGCAGCTTTGCGACTCTCAAACGCTGAGCTATTGAAATAAGCTCCTGCATAGTGCAAAGATCCTTAAAGAATCTGTCGCATTCCTCGGAGGTTTTCAGCTTTAAAACCGCATTGTACAAAAATTCAAAATCCTCGGTTTTTTCCTTTTCGTTGATATTCATTGACATTTCCTCGCTTTCATTCACTTACTGTTTCTTGAAATATTCCACGGAAATTTCTTTTGCGGTTGACATTACCATATTATGATAGCAAAATAAAGCGTAAAAGTCAAGAGGTTTTAAAGATATCCTTAGCAGAATGTCCTAATTGTGATGTGCACATTCAAAACAGTGCCGCACAGCGACCGCCTGATGTCTTTGTATGAGGTATTGCCTTAAGGTGAAGCAGTTACAAGGTTCGGCAACGGATTTTCGCCAATTGAACCGAAAATGAAATCAGCCTGATCGAAAACAGGATACATCGTTCAGCGGTATAGCAAATGTCAACATTGCCCGAAATAACAGTTGACAAATTAAGCGGTCGGTGATAAAATAAAAGAAAGGCTTCTCTAATAACCGTTTTGAAAAGAGGAAAACGATAGGGTATATCGGCTGCAAGGAAAGCCTTGCAAGGTGATTTGACGCAGCAGACGGCATGCCATGCCCGTTTTCTCTCATATGAGGTTTTTAGCTAAGCCTGATAGGAAACACATTCAGCAAATTTTTGAGAATTCAAAAGCAACACCGCACAGGTTTTATGTGCAAAATTGCAAAGTCAATACCGTATAGCTTATCCTTATACTGATTCTGATTTAAAAGCATAGTTCTTTTAAATTATTCGGTGAAGCCGAATAGCCGCTGAAGGCGGCGCAGAATGTATGTTCAATACTGTTTCCGGGCGTGACAGCGTCCCGCCGATTCCGCTGAAAACGGAGTCATTAAAAACGCCGGAGAACGTTTTTTAGTTGGAAATAGCATTAAACCTATTCCTTTTCCGTACGGCAATGAAGAAATTCTCTTATACGGACGGGAGGGTCTTATGACAGTTAAAGAAAAGCTTCTGGGTATTTTGGATAAAAGCGAAGGCAAAGCCGTTTCGGGGCAGGATTTAGCAGACAGCTTAGGCGTAAGCAGAACTGCTGTATGGAAGGCTATGAAAAAGCTTGCCGAGCAGGGCTATGAAATCGAGGCAGTCAGAAACAGAGGATACCGTCTTATAAAGGCAGGCGATATTATGACTTCGGACAGCATACGCAGCTTTCTTGCAGAAGAGCTTAAATCCGCTAAAATTATCGTCTTAAAAACTGTGGATTCAACCAATACCTATGCTAAAAAAGCTGCAGCCGACGGTGCGGAAAGCGGCACAATAATTGTTGCCGAGCATCAGACGGCGGGCAGGGGAAGAAGAGGAAACAGCTTTCATTCACCCGATAAAACGGGTTTATATATGAGTGTTATTCTCCGACATAGTCAATACGGGGACAATACCGATTTACTCACCATATGTGCGGGCTGTTCGGTTTGTGCCGCTATAGAAAAGCTTACCGACAAAAAGCCCCTGATAAAGTGGGTCAACGATGTTTACTTAGACGGGAAAAAAATCTGCGGAATTTTATCAGAAGCCACTGCAGATATCGAAAGCGGCAGTTTAGACAGCATAGTGGTAGGAATAGGCATAAATCTCACCAACGAGGAATTTCCCGAAGAGATTCGGAATAAGGCGGGAGCGTTAGGCGTCGGCATCTCAAGAAGCTGTGCAGCTGCGGAGGTAGTTAATCAGCTGTACCTTTGCTTAAGAAGAAGCAGAGAGGATATTTTAAAGGATTATAAAGAGCACTCATTGGTCCTGAATAAAGATGTTCATTTTGTTGAAAACGGCATTAACAAAGTCGGAAAGGCTATAGATATAGATGATAAGGGACAGCTCATTGTTATTACAGATGAAGGCGAGAAGGTTTTAAATTCGGGAGAAATTTCCGTTAAGCTTTAATGACGGATACAAAGGATAGCGGCACAGAAAAATAAGCATAAATACTAATCTCTAATCAAACAGTAGACAAGTCTATTGTTTGATGCCGCCTTAAAAGGCAGATGCTAAAATCAAAGATTTTGGCAAGATTCGTATGGAACGTATTTCTTTTGCGGCGTTGCCGCCCTGCGGCACTTAAGTGCCACAGAATCGAATTGTAGATAGAATCTACAATTCGATTAAAGAATAGTATAAGGGCTATTTCAAAAGCTGTATCGGGTGCTGATTTTGAGTGTATTTATTTAGGGCGGATTATCTCTCAAAATAAGCCGGATTATATTTGATATTCCACATACCGATTCTATGCAATAGCTCTTTAAAGGTTTTTTATGAATTGCTGTCGGATTGTTAAAAAAATTTAGCGATTTATCCAAATAAAATCTACATACTTGACTTTATTGTAATATTGTGGTATTATAGTAGTACATTAAAGTGAAAAAGCAGCGAAGGTAGCTTATGAAGAAAAATGATTTATTAACTCCGGAAGGAACAAGGGACTTGCTTTTTGATGAAAGCGTTGCAAGGAGAATTGTAGAGGACAAGCTTCAAAAGCTTTTTAAAAGCTACGGTTATTCGGAGGTTATCACCCCCGGACTTGAGTTTTATGATGTTTTTATGCTGAAATCCCGTTATTATGCCCAGGAAAGTATGTACAAGCTGTCTGACGGCAAGGGCAGGCTTATGGTAATTCGCCCCGATTCCACTATGCCTATTGCGAGATTGTCGGCGACAAGATTAAAAGACGAGATTTTTCCGTTAAAGCTTTTTTATAACCAGAATATTTTCAGAATTAACCCCAAGGACAGCGGCAGAGATGATGAAATCACTCAAAGCGGTGTGGAAATAATAGGCGGTGATTCAAAAAAATCCGATATGGAAATTCTGAATCTTGCCACAGAAGCACTGACAGTCCTTGAAACGGAGGACTTCCGCTTTGAAATCGGGGACAGCGCATTATTTAAAACTCTTATCGCAAAGGTCACAAAGGACGAGGAAGAAACTGAAACTATAAGAGAATTTATTGAAAACAAAAATCTTCCCGAATTAAAGCTTACCTTGGAAAATTACGGCGATAACGATGATGTAAGGGCTTTATACAACCTGCCTAAATTATTCGGCGGTGAAGAGGTTTTTAAAAAAGCAGAGAAAATATTTAAGGATGAAAAGACTTTTGAAGTCTTGGAGGATATTAAACAGGCGTATGAATACTTATGTCAGCTTGGCTTTAAGAATAAGGTAACTCTTGATTTAGGTCTTGTGAATAAAACCAACTATTACACAGGATTGCTTTTCAGAGGATATACTGAGGGTTACGGTATGCCTGTTTTATCGGGGGGACGGTATGACGCTTTAATGAGCGATTTCGGTTCAAGCCACGCCGCCACAGGCTTTGCGGTAAATGTAAACGCTGTTGCCAATGCTCTTTTAAGAAAAAATCACGCTCCCTTGATAAAGCCCGCCGAGGTTTTGGTTTATGCTGAAAAGGACGCCGCTGCACAGGGCTTTGCCCATTGCAGAGAGCTTATTTCAAAGGGAATCAACGCTGAAAATGCTCTTCAGGATACTTTTGAAGAAGCGTTAGGGTATGCAGGGAAAAAGGGAATTGCAGCTGTGGAAAAAGTTGACGCTTTCGGAAACGTGGAAAAAATCAAGGTTTGAAAAAGCTGAAATTTGTTGTGAAAGGTTTATATAAATGAAGGAAAATTCGGGCAATGTTTTAAGGATAGCACTCACAAAGGGCAGGCTTGAAAAGGATACCGTAAATCTTTTCGAAAGCTTAGGATTTGATGTATCATCGGTTAAGGATAAAGGGCGAAGGCTTATTCTTCCCATAAAGGATCAAAATATGGAGGTTGTGCTGGCAAAGGCGGCGGATGTTATTACCTATGTCGAGCACGGTGTCTGCGATTTGGGCGTAGTGGGCAAGGACACTATAATGGAGCATGGGGGCAAATATTTTGAACTGTTGGATTTAGGCTTCGGAAAATGCAAATTTGCTCTTGCGGGTAAAAAAGGCGAAAATTTTTACAAGGGCTACGGAGTCAAAACGGTGGCGTCCAAATACACCAATGTTACAAGAGCTTTTTTTGAAGGCAAGGGAATGGACGTTGATATTGTGAAAATTGAGGGTTCGGTAGAGTTAGCCCCTCTTGTGGGACTTTCGGACGGTATTGTTGATATTGTGGAAACGGGAACGACATTGAAGGAAAACGGCCTTGAGGTTTACGAGGACGTTGCTCCTGTTTCGGCAAGGCTTATTGCCAATACGGTAAGCACCAAGCTGAAAAAGGAACGCATCGATAATCTGATAGGGCTTATCGAAAATAAATTGGGGGAAAAATAAAATGATAAGAAAAATATATGCAGACGGCAGCGAGCTGGATTTTTTAAAAGAGGTAGAAAAAAGAAGCAGCGAAACAAACGAAAAGGTTGAGGCGACAGTACGGGAAATTATCTCCGCCGTCCGCACAGAGGGAGATAAGGCGGTAAAGGAATATACCGCAAAATTCGATTGTCCCGAGTGCAAGTATTATGAAGTACCGCAAGAGGTAATAAACGACGCATTAACGGAATCCGACCCTAAGCTGGTGGAGGCACTTTTAAACTGCGTAGAAAAAATAACCGCCTTTCATCAAAAACAAAAGCAGAACGGCTATATGATAACGGGTGAGGACGGCTCGATTTTGGGGCAGAGGGTAAGAGGACTTGACAGAGTGGGCTTGTATGTTCCGGGAGGCACTGCGGCTTATCCCTCGTCGGTGCTTATGAACGCCATACCCGCTAAAATCGCAGGGGTCAAGGAAATAATAATGGTTACTCCGCCGTTAAAGGACGGTACGCCCAATAAAGACATACTTCTTGCCGCTTCGATCTGCGGAGTTGACAGGGTATTTATGTGCGGCGGAGCACAGGCGGTTGCTGCTTTGGCTTACGGTACTGAGGAAATTCCCAAGGTCTCAAAAATCGTCGGACCGGGCAATATTTATGTTGCCACAGCCAAGAAAATTCTTTACGGAATTGTTGATATCGATATGATAGCGGGACCCAGCGAAATACTTGTGGTGGCGGACGATACAGCAAATCCGAAATATATAGCGGCGGATCTAATGTCTCAGGCTGAACATGATAAGCTTGCAAGCGCAATTCTGGTTACAACCTCGGAAAACCTGGCGGATAATGTTATAAAGGAGATCGACAGGCAGTCGGCACTTCTTTCAAGGAAAGATATCATTGACTGTTCCTTGGAGAACTACGGCGCAGTAATTATAGCGAATGATATGATGCAGGTATGTGATATTGCAAATAGACTTGCTCCCGAGCATATGGAGGTTGTTGTTGAAAATCCTCTTGAATATATCGGAAAAATCGACAATGTGGGTTCTTTATTTTTGGGGCAGTATGCGCCTGAGCCTTTGGGCGACTACTATGCCGGACCTAACCACGTTCTACCTACCGGCGGCACCGCAAGGTTTTTCTCGCCCTTGTCCGTTGACAGCTTTATAAAAAAATTAAGCTATATTTATTACACTAAGCAGGCTCTTAATGAAGCGGCGGAGGATATTATATTAGTGGCGGAGAGAGAAAGCCTTACGGCTCACGCAAATTCTATAAAGGTCAGAATAGAGGATATACGCAAATGTACAGATTAACGGAAAAGCTTACGAATCTGACTCCATACGATCCGATTCAGGGAGATTATAAAATAAGGCTTGACGCCAACGAAAGCTTTATAAATACTTCAGACGATGTTTTGGCAAGGGCGGTTAAAGGTGCGGCTCTTAACCGATACCCCGATCCTTATGCTAAAAAGCTTATAGGGGCTTACAGTGAGCTTTACGGTATCGATCCCGATTTGGTTACGGCAGGGAACGGCTCGGACGAGCTTATAAGTATTATTGCCGCCTGCTTTTTAAAGAAGGGTGAAAGGGTGCTTACTCTTGCTCCTGATTTTTCAATGTACCTTTTTTATTCAAATCTTTATGAGCTTAACGTAAGAGTTATGAAAAAAGAGGAGAATCTTACCGTTAATGCGGATAAGGTAATCGAAACGGTAAAAAAAGAAAAAATAAGAGCGGTAATTTTTTCTAACCCCTGCAACCCGACCTCTCTCGGTCTTGAAAAGGAGGAGGTAATAAGGATTATTTCCTCGGTGGACGCTTTGGTGGTGCTGGACGAGGCTTATATGGACTTTTGGAGGGAGGAGGAAAGCCTTATAAAGGATACCGCTGAGTATGACAATCTTATAGTGCTGCGTACCTGCTCAAAGGCTTTGGGAATGGCCGGGCTGAGACTGGGCTTTGCGGTCAGCAATAAGGCGATTACCGAGAAGCTGAGAGCCGCCAAGTCTCCCTATAACGTAAACAGCTTAACACAAAGCGCAGCGGAGTATATGCTTTCGGACAAGGCAGAGATGGAGAGGCGTATAAAAGCCTGTAAAGACGCTTTGTGGGAGCTTGACAACGGGATATGCGAAAGAGGCTTTCCGTTTTTTGAGACGGTTTATCCTTCGGTGACGAATTTTCTTTTTATAAAGACCTCAAGGGCAAAGGATATTTTTGAGTACCTGCTGTCGGAATCAATTGCGGTAAGGTATATGGGCAGCTTTCTCAGGATAACGGCGGGAAGCCATGAAGAAAATACTGCTTTGATGAAGGCACTGCTTGGGTTCAAGGGTTGAGTTTTCAGCAACTGATGCGTTATTGAAGCTGCGTTCACCTTGTGATACAATACATATATAATAAATCACAAAGGAGAATCGCTATGTTATATTTAGCTGAAAACTTAAAAAAATACCGCATTATAAAGGATTTGACCCAGGAAGAGGTAGCGGATTATTTGGGGGTTACTCCTCAAAGCGTTTCAAAATGGGAACGGAGTGAATGCTGTCCGGACATTACCCTTCTTCCTGCGCTGGCCAACATATTTGAAACAAGCATTGATCTGCTTATGGGAATGGATACTGTACGCAGCGAAGAAACAATAGATAATATCCACAGCACGGCTACAGATTTTCAGCGGCAGGGAGATTATTCTTCTGCGGAAAAGGTTTATCGCAACGCAATGAAAATCTATCCAAACAATCCCGAAATGCTGTTGGGATTGGCAGGTACTTTAGCATTAAAGGGTGATTGTGAGGAAGCTGCCGCACTGACCGAAAAGGGCCTTTCATTATCGGACAACGAAAAGCAAAAAAGTACAATGCGCGCTGCGCTGTGTTTTTTGTATTTGCAATGCGGAAACTCGGTTAAAGCAATGAATCTTGCTTCCACACTTCCTCATACAAGAGAAAGCCGTGAGGTGATAGTGCCGCTTATTAGTAAAGGTCTTAGTGCAGGTGAAATTGATTCAAATATAAAATATATTATTCTT
>DNUB01000034.1:8578-10853 GCA_003508605.1 Oscillospiraceae bacterium
TAAAGAAGCTTGATAATCAGACAAGTATTTAATTATTAAACATGGAAATTTTTTTTGGAGACAACAAATGCATAGTAAATCATTAATCTTAGCGGTGGATATGTATGGCTGCCCAAACAGATGCCGACATTGTTGGTTAGGGCATATGCCCAATAAACAGATGGATTCGGATTCGGACATATGGATTGTGAATTACTTTAAACCGTATTTCAATCAAATTACATACTACAGTTGGCTGAGAGAGCCTGATTTTTGCAGTGATTACAAGGAGCGTTGGAAAAGGGATATTCAGCTTTCGGTAAATTCAACGCCGCAAAGGTTTGAATTGGCAAGCTTTTGGCGTATTGTGAGAGACCCCGAATATGTGAAATTTTTAAAAGATGTGGGCACGAAAAAAATTCAGCTTACATTCTTTGGAATGGAAGAATTAACAGATAAATATGTTGGCAGAAAAGGAGCTTTTCAAGAATTATTAAAAGCAACGGAAATTCTGATTGACAACCATATCACTCCGAGATGGCAGGCGTTTATCAATGATGAAAACAAAAATTCACTTGTGGAGCTGTTGCAGCTGACAGAAACCCTAAAGCTTAGAGAAAGATGTATTTCACTTCAAGATGAATTTAAATTTTTCATTCATGCGGGAAGCTGCGACGGAGAAAATCGAAAGCTTTACGATATTCGTATTCAAAGGTCTGATATTCCCGAAGTTTTAAAGAAATACTATTTGGATTTTGAAAAGGTTTTGACTGAAAGAGAATGTGTGGAAAGGCTGGAAAATGATACTTCTTATCCGTCATATCACAATGATGATTTAATCGTTTTATATATTTCCAATATCTATAATGTGTATTTCAATTTTACGAATATGTCCGAGGCATGGAAAATAGGGAACCTTAAGGAGGAGTCTTCCGAGGAATTGGTTAGAAGAGTTTTGGAAGAAGATACCTATGCTTTGAATTTGGCAAAAGCCATATCTTTTAAAGAGCTGGCAGGAAAGTACGGCGACAGACGATCTCGGCGGGTGTTTTTCTTAGACGATTATAAGGACTATTTGATGAACTGTTTTTTGGACGATAAATTTAGATGACGATACAAGAAAGGGATTGTAAGATTATGAGCAGAAAAGCGGAAATCGCAAGAAAAACCAAAGAGACCGATATAAAGGTTTCTCTGATTTTGGAGGGCAGCGGAAATATCAGTATAAATACAGGCATAGGCTTTTTCGATCATATGCTGAATTCCTTTGCCGTACACGGCGGCTTTGATCTTAGCGTTACCTGCAAGGGTGATTTAAATGTTGACGGACATCATAGTGTTGAGGACGTGGGGATTTGCCTTGGGAAAGCCTTAAATGAAGCTTTGGGCGATAAATCGGGAATAATGCGCTTTGGTTCTGCCTATGTTCCCATGGACGAGGCACTGGCTTTTTGCGCTTTGGATATAAGCAACCGTCCTTTTCTCGTGTTTAATGCAGATTTTACCAATGAGAAAATCGGAGAATACGACAGCTGCCTTACCGAGGAATTTATGAGAGCCTTTGCCTTTAATGCAGGAATTACACTGCACCTTAAGGCGGAATACGGAAAAAACGATCACCATATTACGGAAGCATTGTTTAAGGCACTTGCTTATGCCTTAAGACAGGCCGTTACACTAAACGCAAACGGCTCTGCTCTTTCTGCCAAGGGTACACTTTAATTTAAAAAGGATATTTTTATGATTGCGATTATAGATTATGGGGCGGGAAATTTGTTCAGCGTACAAAACGCCTTGAATTATCTCGGTATTGACAACAAAATAACTTCGGACAAGCAGGAGATTATTAACGCCGACCGACTGATTTTACCCGGCGTTGGTGCTTTCGGAGACGCTATGGATAAGCTTAGTAAATCGGAGCTTGTGGATACGGTAAAGTCAGAGGCGGTTAAAAAGCCTTTTTTGGGAATTTGTCTCGGTATGCAGCTTCTGTTTGAGAAAAGCTTTGAGTTTGGGGAGCATGAGGGGTTAGGGTTGATAAAAGGCTCGGTTAAGCTTATGAGGCCCGATGGAAATTTAGCTGTACCGCAAATGGGATGGAATGCTTTGGAATATAACAGGAAATGTCCTTTGTTAAACGGAGTTGACGAGGGGCAGTATGTTTATTTTGTTCATTCCTATGCGGCGGACTGTGCAAGCGAGGACGTTTATGCGTATGTTGATTACGGCGGGAGGGTGCCTGCTCTTGTGGGCAACGGCACGGTTTACGGCGCACAGTTTCACCCGGAAAAAAGCG
>DNUB01000034.1:11068-12790 GCA_003508605.1 Oscillospiraceae bacterium
ATTTTGCGGCGGTTCAGTATGCTATAATAAAAATTGAATATATTATCTTAAAAAAAGTACAGACAAAAAATTCTTCGCAAATCACCTGAATTAAGTATTTGCGAAGAATTTTTGCGTGGATTTTGTACTAATTTTCAAATAAAAAATCAAGTACGCAACAGCATCAATATCGGCAGAATATTCATATACATTCCGTCAAATCTAAACCGGCTCTCCTTATTTTCTTCTTCCAAAAGAAATTTGAACAGTTCCCCGAAAATACAGGCAGTGACCTTTTCTTCGGATAAACCTGCTTTTTCGCTTATTTCCTTTATTGACACAAAAATATCCTCCGAAGAAACAGTAAGCTGATACAAAGCGGCGGCGGTTTTCGGATTATCGGGTAGGGAGAAGGCTTTGGTGATGCAACATATTTTGTTTAAATCAAGACCCGAAAAGCGTATGTCCTTGTTGTCGGAGAAGAAAACTGAGCCTTTGTTCATTGTGGTGGTGATCTCGGGAGCAGACACACAGGAATAGCCCCACTCCGATTTGGCTGAATGCTTCATTGCCTCGTCGAAATTAAAGTCCGAAAGAGGATTGTTTGCTCCTTCAAGGTAGTTTGATAAAACAAGCACATGCAAAGCAGCGGCTGCTCTGAAAACAAAATCGGATTTGTCTTTTTCCGGAAGTGAGCTGAATTTTTCTTTTATTTTCAGAATTACATCTTCATTTTCCGACGGCGTTTTGTAACCCAATAGTGCATCAACCGAAACATTGAATAATTCGGCAATTTTGGGCAGCAGCTGAATATCGGGACAGCAAATGTTGTTTTCCCATTTTGAAACCGACTGATTGGTAACTCCCAAAGTTAAAGCCAGCTCCTCCTGTGTCATTCCTTTTTGTTTCCTTAAAAATGCTATTTGTTCATTTAATTTAATATCCATTATTAAAACTCCTTTTAGTATATTTTGTGATCACAATTACAGTATATAAGAGTTTTAAAGAAAAAGCAATAACTTGTTGGTTTGACATGATTTTTCTTTTTCCAACCCGAGGTTGGAATCCCATTCGGCAGGTTTGACACCGTTAAAAAAAGCTGATATAATATAACAATGATTAAATCTCTTGGAGCAAAAATATTTTATGAGGTGATATTATGGTGATTTTACCGGCAATAGATATAAAGGACGGAAACTGCGTTCGGCTTTTAAAGGGTGATTTTGCCACCGTCCATAAGGTTGCCGAAAGCTATATGGATACCGCAAGAAGCTTTGAAGAAGCGGGAGCCTCATGGATTCACATGGTGGATTTGGACGGGGCAAAGGAAGGGAAACCCGTAAACGGTGATGTTTTCCTTGATATTGCCAAAAACACCGATTTGAAGGTTGAGGCAGGCGGCGGTATTCGCAGCCTTGATACTGCGGAATATTATATTTCAAGGGATGTTTCACGTGTTATTTTAGGCTCTGTTGCTCTCAAAAATCCTCAAATTCTTGCAGACGCCGTTAAGGAATACGGAGAGAAGATTGCTGTGGGAATTGACGCAAAAAACGGAATAGTAGCGGCGGAGGGCTGGCTTGAAAGCTCACAGGTGAATTATATAGATTTAGCCTTAGAAATGATAAAGGCGGGTGTTAAAAATATAATTTTTACCGACATTTCCAGGGACGGAACACTTTCGGGAGTTAATGCGGAGCAGCTTTCTGCACTTAAAAATGCTGCAGGAGATAGGTGCAATAT
>DNUB01000034.1:13042-24080 GCA_003508605.1 Oscillospiraceae bacterium
TTATTGCCAGCGGGGGAGTACATAATATGGAGGATATTATGGTTTGCAAAAAAATGGGTCTGTATGGAGCAATATGCGGCAAATCTATTTACAGCGGCACGTTGGATTTAAAAGAAGCAATAGAAATAGGAGAAAAATAATGCTTGCAAAAAGAATAATACCCTGTCTTGACGTCAGAAACGGCAAGGTGGTAAAGGGCATAAACTTTGAGGGAATAAAGGAAGTGGGCGACCCCGTGGAATATGCCGAGGAATATAACAGACAGGGTGCGGACGAGCTTGTGTTTTATGATATAACCGCTTCTGCGGAGGGCAGGGGCTTAATTCTCGATATTGTTCGTGAAACGGCAAAAAGAGTGTTTGTTCCCTTATGCGTAGGAGGAGGCGTTGCCGCCATAGACGATTTCAGAGACGTCTTGAGGGCGGGAGCGGATAAGGTATCGGTCAATTCTCAGGCTCTGAACAATCCCGATCTGATAAACGAAGCTGCTAAGATATTCGGCAGCCAGTGCGTTGTTGTGGGAATTGACGCCAAACGTGACGGCAAGGGCGGATATACCGTTTATAAAAACGGCGGCAGAGTTGATATGAAAATCGAGCTTGGGCAATGGGTGAGAGAGATAGAGCAGAGGGGAGCGGGTGAGATATGTCTTAACTCTATGGACGCAGACGGCACACGGAACGGCTTTGACAAGGAAATGCTGAACTATGTTTGCAGTAAGGTAAATATCCCCGTTATTGCAAGCGGGGGAGCGGGGAAGCTGTCCGATTTCTCCGAGGTTCTGGAGGAGACGGGAGCTTCTGCGGCTTTGGCGGCAAGCTTGTTTCATTTTGGGGAATTGACGGTCAGAGAAGTTAAGGAGGATTTAAAGAAGAGGGGAATTGCCGTCAGAGTTTAATTGTAATTTGAAGGAGGATGATAATTGTGAATACATTATATACAGACAGGCTCGTTCTGCGCCCGTTTCGCACCGGAGATGCAGAGGCTATGTATAAAAATTGGACTTGCGATGAGCGTGTTGCAAGATATTGTCGCTGGCATCCGCATAAGAGTATTTTTGAAACAGAAGAGTTTTTGAAATTTTGTATTGATGCAGAATACAGCTGGGCAATTACACTAAAAGATAAAGATGAGCCTATAGGTGCTATTGATTTGGTTGGAATTAACAGCGTCGGTGTACACGAAATAGGTTATGTACTGATGTACAAACATTGGGGACAAGGTTTAATGACAGAAGCAGTGAAGGCGGTAATTAATGAGTTATTCCGCAACGGATTTGATAAAATAGGTGCTTGTCACAATATTGATAATCCTGCTTCGGGACGGGTTATGGAAAAAAGCGGCATGACTTATGTGGGAAATCGTATGGAACAAAAGAAATTCGGTTCTGATGAAAAATGTGAAGTTAAATGGTATGAAATATGCCGTTAAATTTTTATTTTAAAAAAGTATATGGACGGAAAATTAAGAAATATGACCTCGGTATACATAACAAACAAAAGCAAAGAAAAAATGCTGCTTTACCGTCAGGGCGGCAGAGTTGTCAATAATGGTTGGGTCGGTTCAGCGGGAGGTCATTTTGAAGAGTGCGAGTTGAACGAAGCAAAAGCCTGTGTGCTGCGTGAATTAGAAGAGAAGTTGGGGCTTAGGAAAAGCGATATTGATAATTTGTCCTTGCGTTATGTTACTATGAGGAGAACAAAGGCGGAAAACGACGTTGTGTCTGACAGTGAAAAAGTGATTTTTATAAAAATACCTGAATTTTAATTAACGGAAGTTTCGGTAGGAAATGAGAAACGATATGTCTGATTTAACCTTAATGATGAACATAGGCAAGGAGTTAGAAAGAAAACTGAAAGCAGTTGGGATAGATACTGCCGAAAAGCTTATTGAAACAGGCTCTAAGGAATGGTTTTTCAAGCTTAAGGAAACCTATCCCAATGTTTGCTTGGTACATTTGTATACATTGGAAGGAGCAATCAGCAATACCGAATATAACGCTCTTTCAGAGGAGAAGAAAAGGGAATTGAAGAAATTCAGCGATTCTTTAAAGGGGAAATCACAATGAAGAATGATATTTTATTTAAAGCAGAGGATTTTATTTTTTCCTACCGAGTTGCGGGACTCCTTATTCAAAACAATAAAATACTGCTTCAAAAGCCCAAGGGCGACGATTATTCCCTTATAGGCGGTCATGTATCTCGGTTTGAGGTCAGCAAGGACACTTTGAAAAGGGAATTTATGGAAGAAATTCACGCTGAAATAGTCGTTGACAGCCTGTTTGCGGTGGGAGAAACCTTTTGGCGTTGGGGTAAAACGCCTTGTCATCAGATAGGCTTGTATTATAAAGTTCATTTGATCGGCAGCGATATTCCCCTTGAAGGCTCATTTTGGGGAAGTGAAGGATTTGATGATCGGCGTATGGATATGGAATATTGCTGGATGCCGCTTGATGAGCTGAGAAACGGAGTTAAGGTGTATCCACCGGAGCTGATACCGCATATTCTGAGCAATAAAAATGAGATAGTGCATTTTGTTTCAAGGCAGATTTAGAAAGAGTAGAAAAAAGTTAGAACTTGTTCTCATAGGAATGGTGCGCAGATTTTCGAGCAAATTTTGTCGAGGACAAGGAAAAATTCCGCAGGAATACTCGTGTATTTCAAGGAATTTTGACGCAGTCATCGGCAAAATTTGCCGAAAAGATGCGTGCCAATTTCTATGAGAACAAGTTCTTATTATGATAATTGAACAGATGACGAGCAAGGATGTTTGGCATATCCTTACAAAGAAAGGATAAAAAATGAGCAAAATTAAAATCGATGTAAACAACTTGGACAAATATTTTGAAAAAGGCGAGCTTATACCCGCAATAGCCTTTGACATAAACACAAAAACAGTGCTTATGCTTGCCTATATGAACAGGGAAAGCCTTAAAAAGACTCTTGAAACGGGATATACCTGGTATTGGAGCAGGTCAAGAGGGGAGCTGTGGAATAAGGGCGCAGGCAGCGGACATTTACAAAAGGTAGTTTCGATTTACAGCGATTGTGACAATGATACATTGCTTTTAAATGTGGAGCAGACGGGTGTTGCCTGTCATACAGGCAGTTACAGCTGCTTTTTTAATGAAGTGTACAATACTGAAGAATAATTTTTTAAGAAGGGATTTTATAAATGACAATTTATCAGGAAATTTTTGAAGTAATAAAACAGCGCAAGGCGGATTATGAAAATGGATCTGCTCAGGAAAACAGCTACACCGCTTATCTTTTTGATAAAGGCGTTGACAAAATATGCAAAAAGGTAGGGGAAGAGGCTACCGAAACGGTTATTGCTGCCAAAAACGGCAATAATGAGGAACTGATGAATGAAATAAACGATCTTTTGTATCATGTAATGGTGCTTGCGGCAAATCAGGGAATTGAGTGGAGCGAGATTGAAAAGGTGCTTGAAGAAAGGAATGATAAGATCGGAAATTTAAAGCAGTTTCACCATGTGGATAAGAACAGCTGATGAATAAAACAACAAAAGAAAAAAGCGGAAATTTTTTCGCCGTGCTTCCCGTTATTGTATCATTGGCCTGGCCTACTGTATTGGAAGAGGTTATGCAGACGGCGGTACAGTACATAGACACCGCCATGGTAGGTTCGCTGGGTAAACAAGCCACTGCGGCGGTAGGTTCTACGGGGACGGTAAGCTGGCTTGTGGGAAGCACCGTTTCGGCAATAGGCGTCGGTTTTCTTGCTTATATTTCACAAGCTATGGGCGCAGGACAGAAGGACAAAGCCGAAAAGGCGTCAGGACAGGCTGTTATGTCTGTGATTGCCGTCGGCATTTTGTTTACTGCTCTGACGACGGCTTTAAGCGGAGCAATCCCCGTTTGGATGCAGGTTGATGTCAGCATAAGAGAGATGGCGTCACGCTATTTTCTGATTTTGTATTCGCCTATGCTTTTCAGAACGGCAAGCATTATATTCGGAACTGTTTTAAGGTCGGTGGGCGATACAAAATCTCCTATGATAGCGGGAATATTTGTTAATGTAATAAATGTTATTCTGAACTTTTTTCTTATATACCCCACAAGAAATGTTTCTCTGTTCGGAAATGATTTTATCATCTTCGGAGCGGGCTGGGGAATAGACGGTGCGGCTGCGGCAAGCGCCGCCGCCTATACAGTCGGAGGAATAATTATCACGGTAACGTTTTGGAAGCATAAAACCATATCCCCAAAGGGGCAGAAATTCCGCCCCGATATGGCTATTTTAAAACCCTGTTTAAAAGTTGCCATTCCGAATATGCTTCAGCGTTTTGCCACCTCTCTGGGGTATGTGGCATTTGCTTCGATGATAAATTCATTGGGTGAGACGGCTACGGCGGCTCATACCATAGCAAATACCGTCGAATCGGCGTTTTACATTCCCGGCTACGGTATGCAGACGGCGGCGGCTACCCTTTCGGGTAATGCCTGCGGAGCCGTGGATAAGAAACGGCTTTCCGAGCTTGCTAAAATCACAATTACGCTGGTCGTGGTTCTGATGATTTTGTCAGGCGGTTTGCTGTTTTTATTTGCTCCGCAGCTTATGGGACTGTTTTCCAAGGATGACGATGTAATTCGTTTAGGAACAGCGGTTTTGCGTATGGTCGCAGTTTCGGAGCCTTTTTATGGAGTTCCGATAGTTGTCGAAGGAATAATGCAGGGTGCGGGAAAGACTGTTACGCCGTTTATTTTCAATTTGCTTGGAATGTGGTGCGTCAGAATAGTGGGAACATTTATCTGCACTCAGCTTTTGGGGCTTGGGCTTATTGCCGCTTGGGGCTGTATGATCGGACATAATATATTGCTTTTTATATTGTTTATTGTTCATTACGCAACGGGACGGTGGAAGCCGGAGTATATGAGAACAAGCCAGGACAGAAAACAATAGGAGGGACATATGGGCAGATTTTCTACAGTCGTACATATCAAAAGCAATTCCGACAAAAGGAAGTCTATAGATTCCTTTTGTGACGCCATGAAAAAGCGTGGCTTTGTGCCTTGTCCGGAGGAGTGTGCTGCATTGTCTTATTTGCTTGCTTTCAGCGAAGGCGGTTGGGTAACGCTTGCATCTGAAGGGTACGGAGACAACTCGAAGTTGGCTTTTGATGATGCGGAACAGACCGCAATAGAATTGGAAACAAGCTGTTTTTCATTGGAGATTGTTGACAGTGATTTTGCAATTCTGAAATTATTCGGCGGCAATTTATCCGATGAGGTTATTGTGGGAGACGGCTCGGGATACGGTATCGAGGAAGCCCCCAAAGGCGTTGGCAAGCTTTGGGAGCCGCTTTTGGCAGAAAACAAAACCCGGGAGCAGCTTTCGGAGGCTTGGGAAAAGGGCGGGGTTTTAGTTGAAGACGTATTATGCGGCTCCGCTCCGATATTGGGCATAGAGTCTAAGTATATGATTGCGGATTACGGGGAGCTATACGATAGTTTAGAAAGCGATACGAATATTATTCCGCTTTATTTTATGAAGAAAACCGATGACAAAGTTAAGTCAATGTCCTTTAACTCGGCTTTTATTAAGGTCTTTGGCGAGGGGCTTGAGCCGTTGGGGTTCAAAAGATTAAAGAAGCTCAAAACAAAATTTCCGTATTTTGTGCGTGTGGTAAACGGTGAAATATTGCATATAGTATCATACAGAAAGGTAACCTCGTCAAAATTAAAACATAAATGTATCGAGGTTTTGGGCGGAGTAGCCACGCTTTACAGGCGGAATATAGATTTTACAATAAGTCCCGAAGAATGGTTAGCAAATCCCGCTCATCTTTTTTGGCGTTTTTCGGAGCTAAATATTGAGCCTTCGTTTATGAAAAAAACCGTTCAGGAGCTTGACGCAAAGCCAATGCTATCTACAAAAATGATAGACGGCAAGCCTTGCTGGGTGAGCCAAACATTGGAAGAAACCTTTAGAAGCAGTATTTCTGATTTTCATTGTAAAACCGACGACAGCGAAGAAATGCTCCACGATCTTAAAAATGCATTTAATGCCGCAAAAAGTGTATTGCTGCCTGTCTTTGATAATGCAGCCGATCTTTGTTCTTGTATAGATTATTTCTACAAAACCAACCAACGCTTAGCTTGGATGGATTTATGCGATTTCGATGAATTTCTTACTAACGACCGCTATTCTTTTTCGGAGGGTCTTATACTTATAAAAGCAGGCTATAGGGACGACGGAATAAAAAGGACGGAGAAGGAGATTGCAGAATGGCTCAAATACAGAGACTGCTCGCCTGAAGAGGAAAACAAACTGCGAAAGAAATATGAGAGGTCGAGGGCGGAGCAAGCGGCGTTTCGTGATAAAATGTTGGACGATCCCGAATTAAACAAAAGGGTAATGGAAGAATTGGAGCAGTGTAAAGCCAATAATACCAAAAAGCTTAAGGAATATGGGCTTTTATGAATAATTATCAACAAATATTGGCTGCTTAAACATATGAAGCAAAAACCTTTAAGATTTAATGATTTAAAAAGCTTGAACATCAAACCGTACCGTCCGATATTTTTATCTGAGGATTTGTATTCATAGGATATTGTTAAAAAATGCCTTGTAATCAGCATAATATGCACAGGGCTTGCTGTCTTGCTGCACAAAAATAAAAAGGGACGATGCCTGCCGCATCAGTCCCTCTTTTTTATTCGTTAATTTCTATATCCGATTCTGATTCGGACTCATCTAATGCTTTATTCTCCTTGTTTACATTCTCAGCATCGCTGTTTGAAGTAAATCTGAAGCTTAAAATATTAGCACCTTTACCCAAACGAATTGTTAAATTATGTGCTCCATAAACCTCCTTTTCGATTTTAAGCTCAAAGGTCTTGAATTTTTCAGGTTCGACAAAGGGAGGAAGCTTAATTGAAGCTATTGTTTCTCCCTCTGTCTCAAAGGATATTTTTGCGGGGTTTCCTTCGGTGGAAGCCTTTACCGTTATAAATTTAAGATTGTCAAAATCACAGTCCCAGTATTCCAATTTTCCGCCAAAGGTTTCCTTGCCGAAAACATATTCACCTTTGGCATTTGATTGAGCTTTAATTTCAACGCCTTGCTTATCATCAAAATTAACGGCTAATATTTTATTATGCAGATTTCTGCTTAACGGCTTTCTTCCGCTTAAAAAAACCTTCGTATTGCAGCGGTCGTCGTCGCTTACTCCTCCCGCATATATCAAATACATACCTTCGTCAAAGCTGTAATCACTGCGGCTTACGTCCCAGCGTGCAAATTCTTTTTTGCTGACGGAAAATGAAAAGGTCTTTTTCTCTAAAGCATCGATAAATTCACGCTTAAATGCACAAAGCTGCTTTAACGGGCGGCGGTATCTGCTGTTTATTTCCGATATATATACCTGTACGACCTCGTCTCCGCCTAAATTAGACAGATTTTCAACATTTACCGATACCTCAAAGCTGTCAAGCTTATCGGTAACAGTAAGCCCTCCGTATCTGAACCTTGAATAGCTTAAGCCGTAGCCGAAGGGATAGAGGGGAAAGCGGTCGTAATACTGATAAGTAGATTTGCTTTCGATTATATCGTAATCGTTTATGGAAGGTAATTCTTCTGTTGAAATATACCATGTCATAGGCGTTCTTCCTGCGGGATTATTTGTGCCTAAAACCGTTTCGGCTATGGCAGTACCCATTTCAGGTCCGCCGTGAGCCGTATACAAAATAGCGGGTATGCTTCTGTCAAATTCGGGAATTGCATAGGGATAGCTTGAAATAAGGCACATTATCGTATCTTTGTTAGCCATATAAATATTACGCACAAGCTCCTGCTGGAAAAAGGGAAGTTCTATGTATTCACGGTCATATTCTTCTCTTGCTACAATCATAGGATTGTTTCCAACGCAAACTACAGCATAATCCGCACGGCTGACTGCCTTTATGCCTCTTTCTATGCCGTCGTGAATTATTTCCTCGCTGAAAAGCTGATTTTCTTCCACCCTGCTTCTTTCGCCAAAGCGTAGTTTACCTTCTTTATCCACAAAGACAGCCCTGTCGTTCCAGCTTTTGTAGGTAACCGCCCCGTTTTTAACCGAGGGCTTTAAAATAGGCATTACAAACCAGGTGTAGGTAGAGCTGCAGGTGGCTTTGTATTCCGATCCGTCAACAGTAAGGTATTTTCCGTTTTTAACGGACGTAAGGGTGATTTCACCGCCCCAATCGTCCTTTATAAACTGACATCTGATGTCGTCGGAAAACTCTCCGTCTGCGGTAACGGTTTCGTCGTCATTCACTTTAAGATAGTTTCCCGTCTCTACAGAACGTATTGCAACAATATCCCTGCAATCCTCGTACACGATCTCGCTGTCGGGCAGCAGTGCCTTAAAGCCGTCAAGAATGGTTATATTATATGAGGATTTGCCCGTATACCAATCGGGATAGCTTGTGTTGGCGTGAACGCCCAACACCGCAAGCTTTTTTATACGCTCCTTTTTAAGGGGCAGAATACCGTTGTTTTTTAAAAGGGTGATTGCTTCTCTTGCCGCCTGCAGGTTAAGCACCTTATATTTAAAACAGTTTACCGTGCTTTCGGGTATTCCGATATAAGGATTGCTTTCCTCGGGATTAAATTCACCTAACAAAAACCTCGGATACAAAGCGTTTATAACCGCTTTGTCCAATTCCTTTTCGGTAAGCAGCCCTTTGTTAAGTGCATATCTTATGGAATCCGCAACAAGATCCGCATCGTCACACATTACGTCCGTACCGTTTTTTAAAGCCATTGCAACGGTTTTACCATGGTTTTTTGTAAACTTGTGATTATTTACCGTTTGTGACATATCTCCGCCGTCGGTAACCGCAAACTTCAACCCCCACTGCTTTTTGCACACCCGGTCAATATCCGGATTTATCATTGCAGGCAGTCCGTTTATGGAATTATAGGAGGTCATAACCCCCGGCGCATAGCCCGCCTCTATTGCCGGACGAAATGCACGGTAGTAATATTCATATTTTGTACGTGGCGTTATATTTGAATTAGAGGAGCATCTGTCCTTTTCGTTATTGTTGGCATAAAAATGCTTTAAGGAGGGAATTGCTCTGTAATATTCGGGCTTGTTTCCCACAATGCCTTTTGTGTAAGCCTTTACGCATTGTCCTGCAAGATAGGGATCTTCTCCGTAGCATTCCTCGTTCCTTCCCCAGCGGGGATCTCTTGCAAGGTCAACGGTAGGTCCGAACAGTACAAGGCGGTGACCGCTTGAATGTTCTTCATAATATCTGATTTCGTTGCCCGCAATCTCTCCCAGCTTTTCCATAAGCTCGGTGTCAAACATGGAGGCAAGACCGATCGGCTGCGGAAAAACGGTGGATACCTCGGAATCGTCCCGCCCTACATAGCCTCTTGCAATTTCCGTTCCGTAGCTGTATTCTTTTATGTTAAGGCGGGGGATTGCCGCCTGCCGTGTAGGTATAAGCCCGATTTTTTCCTCTAAGGTAAGCTGTAAAACAAGATTTTTAATGCGCTTTTTTAAAGGTAATGCAGTATCCAGATAATCTGTATTGCCCATAATTTTATACCTTCCTAATTACATATTTCCTTATTTATTGGAGCCTTCCTCTAATTTTTTGCAAATCATTCTTGCAGCTTTATAAACATCGCCGCAGCCGAGAGTGATTATCAAATCTCCCTCTTCCGCATTTTTACATACGTAATCGGCAACCTGTTCAAATTCGGGAAACCATACGCAGCCGTTGATTTTTTCACAAAGATCCTTTGCATAAACATTATAGGTGTTTTTTTCACGGCTGCCCATTATTTCAGTAAGAACAACTCTGTCGGCTATGGAAAGAGCTTTTGCAAAATCGTCCATAAGCATATAGGTTCTTGAATAGGTGAAGGGTTGATGAACGGCCCACACTCTTTTAAAGGACATAGCCTTTGCGGTTTTCAGAGTGGCGGCTATTTCAGCAGGGTGGTGACCGTAATCGTCTACAACGGTTATTCCGCCGTACTCTCCGAATTTTTCGAAACGCCTGCCTGCGCCCGTAAAATCGTCAAGCCCCTTTGCAATGCTTTCGGCTGAAAGCCCCGAATATTCTGCGGCGGCTGCGGCGGCCAGTGCGTTAACGATATTGTGTTCTCCGGGAACATGGATAACGGCATCGCAAAACCTTTTTCCGTTGTGCATTATGGTAAAATAGGTTTCAAGATTTCCCGAATGAACTATATTTTCCGCATACCAATTATTTTTTTCGCTTCGTCCGAAGGTGACGATATCCTTTCCGTTTATTCCCTTAACCGCAGTTAGGGAATTGCGGTCGTCGCCGTTAATAATAACGGCTTTGGCGGCGTGCTCGCAAAAGATGTGAAAGGAACTTATAATATTATCCAGGTTTTTGAAGTAATCCAGGTGATCCTCGTCCACATTCAGCACGACGGCAATGTCAACGGACAGCTTTAGAAAATGATCTAAAAATTCGCAGGCCTCACAGCAAAGAGTATTGCTGCTTCCCGCAATTCCGCTGCCGTTTATGGCTTTAAGCTTTCCTCCTATTACAGCGGAAACATCTATGTCTCCGGCAAGAAAAATCTGCGTAAGCATTGAAGTGGCAGTGGTTTTTCCGTGAGTTCCCGAAACGCATATGGAATTGGAGTATCTTCCGGTTATAAGGGCTAAAAGGTCGGCTCGCTCAATGACCTTAACGCCGCTGCTTCTTGCGGCAATAAGCTCCGGATTGTCGTCCATAATTGCGGCGGTGTAAACAATAAGATCCGCCCCCTTTATATTTTCCTCTCTTTGCCCCATATAAACGGTTATACCCATTTTTTTAACCAGATCAACGGTTTCGGTAGGGTTATTATCCGAGCCTGTAAGATAAAAGCCCTTTGAATGAAGAATTTGCGCAAGGGGATACATACCGCTGCCGCCAATTCCTATAAAATGTATATGCTTTTTTCCTTCAAGAAAATCTTCCATAAAAAGCCTTTCTAAACAATATATTATTTGTCAGTAAGAATTATTGTTCAAAACTTAGCCGGTATTCGGGTTA
>DNUB01000236.1 GCA_003508605.1 Oscillospiraceae bacterium
AAAGACTGAATGGAACCCGCCGCCTAAGAGGCGGGGGACATCGGATTTTGATTATATTGATTTTTCTATGAAAATGTGATACAATGGAAAAAAAGGGGCTGTTCCGAAATAAAACAGCCCCCTGTTGTCGTTTCAAAACACTGTAAAAAGAGGTCGTCAATGGAATACTTCACAAAAATAGCCCAAAATATCCCCGAATACGCAAGGGCCGAAAAGGCAATGAAAAACCCCCTGCGCCCCTCTCTTGTAACGGGGCTGGCGGGAATACACAAGGCGCATCTGCTGTCAAGGCTTGCCCTTTGCGGCGAAGCCCCGGTTCTGGTCATCACCAAATCCGAGGCGGACGCAGTAAGGCTCGTTTCCGATATAAACACCTTCAGCGGAGAGGAAAGGGCGGTGTTGTTTCCCGCCAAGGATATGATATTGGGTGAAACGGAGGCGGTTTCGGGCGAATATACCTGCCGCAGGATAGACGCACTTTATAAGCTGTCGCAGGGTATTGTGCCCATGGCGGTCTGCTCCCCCGATTCCGCTCTGCAGCTGACGCTGTCGAAGAAAACCTTGCTTGAAAATTCCGTTACCCTGAAAAAGGGAGAGGAATATAACCTTACGGAATTGGTGCAGAAGCTTATAAACGCAGGCTTTTCACGCTTTGAGGCAGTGGAGAGCAGGGGGCAGATCTCGGTAAGAGGCTCTATTCTCGATATTTTCCCCGCAAATTCGGAAAAGCCCGTACGCATAGAATTTTGGGGCGACGAAATTGACCAAATGGCATATTTTGAAACGGATACCCAGCGCAGAACCGAGGAAATTGCGGAAATAAGGATTGCGCCCAACACGGAGCAGCTTATGGACAGGGAGGAGCTTATCGGGAAAATAGAGACCCTTATTTCAAAGCAAAGGGGCAAAAATTCCGAACGAATCGTTAAAAATCTGAAAAGGGATCTGAACCGTCTTAAGGACGGCTTACCCGTTATGGGAGACAAGTATTTTCCCCTTTACTGCTCCGAAGCGGCAAGCATTTTCGATTACGCAAGGGCGGTTATAGTCTGCGAAAACAGCGGCTGCAACGAAACCCTGAAAGGTGCGCTGAGTCAGCATACGGAGGAATTAAAGCTGCTTTTCGAGGAGGGAAGCCTTTGCAGGGGGCTTGACCGCTACTGTCTTACCAAAGCGGAGTACGGCGAAAAGCTTAACTCGGGGCTAAGGCTTTATCTTGACAATTTTATAAGAGGGGGAGGACTTTCCCTCGACAGCATTATACCCGTCGCCGCAAATTCCGTTGCGCTGTGGAGCGGCGAATACGGAATTTTAAAGGAGCAGCTTGCCGATTATGCCGAAAACGGCTACAGCATTGCCGTTTTTGCGGGAACGGAAAAGGGAGCGAGAAATTTAGCGGAGGAGCTGACAAGGGACGGTTTTTCCGCCGAATATTTTGCCAATCCCTCCAAGCCGCTGAAGAACAAGATCATAATTCTTTCGGGAATGCTGTCCTCGGGCTTTGATTATCCCGACGCAAAATACGTCTGCCTTTCCCACACGGCGGTTACTTCCATAAAAAAAGCCGCCCCCAAGCGGAAAAAGGCGGAGATAATAAGCTCTCTTGACGAAATAGCGGTAGGGGAGCTTGTGGTTCACAATTCCTACGGCATCGGCGTTTTCAGAGGCGTTGAGAATATACGGGACGGCAAGCTGAACAAGGACTATATAAAAATTCAGTATGCGGGAACGGACGTGCTTTATGTGCCCGTTACCCAGCTTGACCTTATTTCAAGATATATAGGCTCGGCGGATACCAATACCGTCAAGCTGTCCAAGCTGCACACCGACCAGTGGCAAAAGGCGAAAACCAAAGCCGGAGCGGCGGCGAAGGAAATGGCCGACGAGCTTATCCGACTATACGCAAATCGGCTTAAAAGCAAGGGCTTTGCCTTTTCTCCCGACGACAGGGATCAGGAGGAGTTCGAGAACCGCTTTAATTATGTGGAAACCGACGATCAGCTGCGCTGCGCCGCCGAAATAAAGTCCGATATGGAGAAGGAGGCCCCCATGGACAGACTGCTTTGCGGCGACGTGGGCTTCGGAAAAACCGAGGTGGCGTTAAGGGGCGCATTCAAGTGCGTTATGGACGGCAAGCAGTGCGCGCTTTTATGCCCCACCACCGTTCTTGCATGGCAGCATTATCAGACTGTGCTGAGGCGGTTTGAGGGTTATCCCGTAAAAATTGCCCTGCTGTCCCGATTTATTACCCCGAAGGAGCAAAAGCAGGTGCTGGAGCAGCTTAAAAAGGGTATGGTGGATATGATAATCGGCACTCACCGACTGGTTCAGAAGGACGTGGAGTTTAAGGATCTGGGCTTGGTCATCATAGACGAGGAGCAGCGGTTCGGCGTTGCCCATAAGGAGCGGTTCAAGGAAATGTTTTCGGGGGTGGATATACTGACGCTGTCCGCTACTCCTATTCCCCGAACTCTTAATATGGCAATGACGGGAATAAGGGATATGAGCGTTCTGGAAACTCCCCCCCAGGACAGGCAGCCCATAACCACCTTTGTAACGGAGCACGACTGGGGCGTGGTGGCGGCCGCCATAAACAAGGAGCTGAGGCGAAACGGACAGGTTTACTATATCCACAACAGGGTAGAAAGCATAGTAAGCTGTGCCGCCCGGCTGCACGAATTGGTTCCCGAAGCAAGTATAGGGATAGCTCACGGAAAGATGGAGGAGGAAGAGCTGCTGGAGGTATGGAGCAGGCTGCTTAACGGCGAAATAAACCTTCTCGTATGCACCACTCTTATAGAAACAGGCGTGGACGTGCCTAACTGCAACACCCTTATCATAGAATCGGCGGAAAATATGGGACTTGCTCAGCTGCACCAGCTAAGGGGACGGGTGGGCAGAACAAACCGCCGTGCCTATGCGTATTTTACTTTTAAGAAGGGCAAGGTGCTTTCCGAGGTCGCCACGAAAAGGCTTGAAGCAATACGTGAATTTACCAAATTCGGCAGCGGCTTCAGAATAGCCATGCGGGATTTGGAGATAAGGGGAGCAGGCTCTATTTTAGGCTCTCACCAGTCGGGGCATTTAACGGCGGTGGGCTATGATATGTATTTAAAGCTGCTGAATCAGGCGGTAAAGGAAAGAAACGGGGAACAGCCGAGGGAAGAAAGGACCTGTCTTATCGATATAAAGGCGGACGCATACATTCCCGAAGGCTATGTATCCAGCTCCCCGCAAAGGATCACCTGCTACCGCAAGATAGCTTCCATTAAAACGGAGGCGGATTCCCTCGACGTAACGGACGAGCTTATCGACCGCTACGGCGACGTGCCCAAATCGGTGTACAATCTGATAAAAATAGCCCTTCTGCGCACGACGGCGGAAAGGGCGGGAATTGATGAAATCGTTCAGAATAATGACAGCGTGATTTTCTATACCGAAAATCCCGATCTTCAAAGGGTAGGGGAATGCATAGACCTGCTGAAGGACAGAGTAAATCTTGATATGACGGGAAGAAACAATATTAGGGTCAAATCCCGGGAAAAGGAGGACGTGCTTGATTTAATAAAGACCTTTTTGGATTGCTATGGGGCGGAATAAAAAATATCGGCACTTTTAAAGCAGTCATAAATCGGCATATCCATTTAAAAAGCAATATAACCATACAACGTTTTCACTTTACGCTGCACCCGTCATAAAAATATTCTAAAATCTCCTCCGCATTTTTCCCGCTTACTGCCATAGCGTTGGCGGAGTATTGGCTCATGCCTGCGCCGTGACCGCAGCCCCTGCCCGAAGCCGCAAAGCAGTAGCCGTTCCACTTTATGTCAAAGGCGGTGGAGGGCAGCTCTAACATTCTCCACACCTCTCCGCCGCTTACCGTTTTTCCGCCAACGTTTACCGTCTGAACATAGCCGTTTCCGTCCTTTACGATATCGGTAAACCAGGCGGAGTAGTCCAAGGGCATTTGAAGGGTGGGATCGTAATACAGCAGATATCGGCGCATATCGTCAACCGAGATTTCTCTTGAAAAATAAAGATTTTTGTAATTTAAATCCTCGGGGCAGCTTTTGCTTGTAAGATAGGGAAGGTTAATGCCCCAGATATATTCGGGGCGGTTGGTGGTTCCTGTGGAAACGGAGTGATAAACGCTGTAAATGGGCTTGTTTTCATAGTATATGGGGTGTTCCGCTCCGTAGGCGGCCGCCTCCTTTACTATAGGGAGATATTTTTGATAGCTTTCGCCGTAATACTCCCTTGCTTCCGCAGGGGTAAAATAGGGCTGACAGTAAGAAGTGCTGTTTGAAAGCTCTCTGCCCTCCATGGAAAGCCGCAGGGCGTAGGTGTAAGCCGCCGCTGCCTGCGCTTTCAGGGCTTCAATATGATAGGACACGTCGATTTGCGCAAAAAGGCACCCCGTCAGGTATTCCTCGGCGGACAGGGTGATTTCCTTCCCCGTTTCCACAAGGGTCAGGGTAAAGGACTGCTGCGTTTTGGGCTTGCCCAAGTCGGAAAATGCTCCTTTAAGAGCTTTGGGGACGGCGAAGATCAGTGAGGCGGCTATTATTGCCATTATCAAATATTTTTTCATTTTCTCTCCTTATCAACACTTCTTTTTTCCCATGCCTATAATGCACCTTTCCCAAAAATCACAGCTCCCACCGTCTGAAACAATATCTTCATATCCA
>DNUB01000324.1:0-179 GCA_003508605.1 Oscillospiraceae bacterium
TACCGGGGAAAATCGCCTTGTTGATCTTCTTAGCGATTTCTTCGTCGTTGCAGAGAATCATACCCCCTCTGGGACCTCTCAAGGTCTTGTGAGTAGTGGTGGTGACAACGTCTGCGTAGGGTATGGGAGAAATATGAACACCTGCGGCAACAAGTCCTGCAATATGCGCCATATCAACC
>DNUB01000324.1:485-4632 GCA_003508605.1 Oscillospiraceae bacterium
CAATATGCGCCATATCAACCATTAAATAAGCGTTCACACTTTTGGCAATTTGTGAAATTCTTTCAAAATCTATTTTACGAGGATATGCGCTTGCACCGGCAACGATCATTTTAGGTCTGTGCTTTTCCGCAAGCCTTTGAAGCTCGTCATAGTCCAAGGCTTCGGTTTCATCGCTCAGTCCGTAGGGTACAAAGTTAAAATATTTACCCGACAGATTTACGGGAGAACCGTGTGTAAGATGTCCTCCATGAGCAAGGCTCATGCCCAAAACAGTGTCCCCCGGCTCTAATAAAGCAAAGTAAACCGCAATATTGGCCTGTGCTCCGGAATGGGGCTGAACATTGGCAAAATTACAGCCGAAAAGCTTTTTTGCTCTTTCGATTGCAATATTTTCCACCACATCGACACACTGACATCCGCCATAATAACGTTTTGCGGGATACCCCTCGGCATATTTATTTGTGAGTACGCTGCCCATAGCCGCCATAACAGCGGGAGAAACAATGTTCTCGCTGGCAATAAGCTCCAAATTGCGCTTTTGACGCTTTAATTCGTCGCCCATAGCTTCGGAGATTTCGGGGTCGTAACCGCCCACAAATCCGATAGTGTTCATTAAATCGTTGTACATTTGCTTTTCCTCGTTTCATCAGTCTTTTTAAATGTTGAAAATTCGACAGTTTATCCTTTTAAATTATACTATGATTCCTCGAAAAATTCAATACCCTTATAAAACTTTTGCTCTTTTTAGTTTTTTTAGCCCCCAATAAAATCTATGAAAAAGCGGCTTTTTTTCAAAGCTATAGCTTCGATTTTTAAAGCGGGATATTTTTTGTCATTTGTCACAAATAAATTTGACAAAAGTTAAAAAAAGTGTTATAATTTATAAAAACAAATATTAAGCTTATCTTACATTTTTCATTTTCGGTTAAACGGGAACGACTTAGCAAATATAAATAAGGAATGGAGAATTATTTATGGAAAACTGTCGGGATAAAATGATAGACGCTATGTTTAATCAGGATGTTTACATATATTTTTATATTGACTTTGCTCATAATAAATGGTATTTGGAAAACAATCCTCAGTTTACGGATTTTTGTATGTCGGAAAAAGAAAACCCTATTGAATCTATTTTGAAAAATGAAAGACTTATTACCGAGGATAAGGACAAGCTTCAATTTTTCCTGAACAAGCTAAAAACGGAAAACGCATTTTCAAGAAACGATAAGTATATTAAAATTCAATTCAGAATGTATAACGAAGACAGAAACATCATTTGGTACGAAATGCGTATTTTCCCCCATTTTATCGGAAGCGGAAACATATCCGACGTTATTACGGGCACATTTATGAAAATGAATGAGCGTGACATTAAGAACCGCAATATACTTAACTTCTATACAAACGACAAAAACCCGGCTATTTTTGCCGATATAATGGCAAAGAGAATCCGTGAGGATTTAGACAGAAAATATGCGGTTGTTCAGTTTGACGTGATCGGTTTTAAATTTATTAACGATAAATACGGTGAGGCTACGGGAAATGAAATTCTTCATCATTTTAACGATGTAATGGATTTATACTGCACTGACGACCAGCTTTTCTCAAGACTCAGCGCAGATGTATTTATGATAGTACTGCCCTATGAAAACATATCCGATATCTACAGCTTTTTAAGAGGTCTGGAAGCCGGTATGAGCGGATATAAGGGCATTAAATACAGCTTTGCATTCGGAATTTATCTTGTAGAGGACAGAACTATGCCCACACGTCTTATGGGCGACAGCGCAGGAATTGCAAGAGCGGCCGTTAAAGGCAACGCCCTTGAGAACATAGGCTTCTTCAACAAAGAGATCAAAGCTACCCTGCGCAATAAAAGAACCATTGAAGAAAGAATGAAGACCGCCCTTAAAAATAATGAATTTGTTATGTATTTGCAGCCGAAATACAGTATATCCGACAGCTTCATTATAGGGGCGGAGGCTTTGGTAAGGTGGATAGACCCCGAGGAGGGCATAATTCCCCCCGACAGCTTTATACCTGTATTTGAGAAAAACGGTTTTGTGGTTAAGATTGATGAATATATTTGGGAATGCGCATGCAGGCATATAAGAAATTGGCTTGACAACGGAATAAAACCCGTCCCCATTTCCGTAAATGTTTCAAGAGTGCATTTAGCGGATTCAAAATTTGTGGATTATCTTAACAGTCTGATTGAAAAATATGAAATACCAAAAAATCTTCTGGAATTGGAAATAACCGAAAGTGCAGACAATATAAACGCCAATGCTATGATCAAGCTGGCAAAGGTTAAAGGATTCCGTCTGTTAATGGATGATTTCGGTTCGGGCTACTCTTCGCTTAATACCCTTAAAAACACTCCCTTTGACGTGCTTAAAATTGACCGCAGCTTTTTCTCCACCTCTATGGAATCTCAGAGGGGACAGAAAATTATTTCCCATACAATATCGATGTCGCAGGATATTGGACTGGAAATGATTGCCGAGGGCGTTGAAACCAAGGAGCAGGCTGATTTTCTCTACAATTGCGGCTGCAATGCGGCTCAAGGCTTCCTATATTCAAAACCCGTGCCTGAGGAGGTTTTTGATAAGCTTATGAGGAGCGAGATAGAATCGGCTGCCAATACAGCGGAGTAAATTTATTCTTAAGGCAGCGCCGCACACAAAGACGTTAGGCGGTCATTGTGCGGCATTGCCTTAAAATATGTAAAATGCCGCATAATCCGTTTAGTGAATTTTTGCGGCATTTTTAAGGAGATCAAATATTTGATTTGTTATTGAGATGATTGTTTTTATTGACTTACGGAAAATTTATACTTTTCCTTTACCGAATCGGGCATATCTTCATACTTAACCTCCTCCCAAGCGACAACTCCCTGTATGGGGCGAGTTGTCAGCTTCAAAAACGCCCCGTTTCTCAACTCCTTGTTTGCTCCGAATGTAAAGCTTTTTTCTTTTCCGTTTTCGTCATAACAGGTCAGGGTATACAAATATTTCATTCCGCCTGTAAAATCTATTACGCCCCCCTGCCCTGCTTTTTCGTTTTCCGTCATTTTGCTTTCGTCAATCTGAGTGTAATAGTGCGTATTGTTTCCGTTAAAAAGAAAGAATGCGCCGACGGATAAGACCGTAACTATGGATACTGCCACCGCTATTATTATAATTATGTTTTTCTTCATTTAAGCTTCTCCTTTATTATTTTTTAAGCAGCACATGCTTGGGAGATTTCCTCCTCCTTGTCCTCGCTGATATAGCCGCACTTGACCATTTGCTTCAGCACCTGCTCCATTCGCTGCTGAGCCAATTCGGGATTTGCATTAAGCGAATATACCGATGGGGCGTTCGGTATTCCCGCTAACATAACGCACTGATATTCGTCCATAAACTGAGGCTGTGTATTAAAATATCCCTCGCTTGCTTCTTTAACGCTGTAATAGCCGCTGCCAAAATATATGTCGTTTACGTAAAGCTCCAATATTTCGTCCTTTTCGTAATTTCTTTCTATATCAAATGCGGTAAAAAGCTCCGCAATCTTGCGAATAAAGTTTTTCTCCTGCGTATAATAAATGTTTTTGGCAAGCTGTTGGGTTATAGTGCTGCCTCCCTCAACAAGGCTCATTGCCTTTAAATCATTCCATGCCGCTCTGGCAGTTGCTATAATGTCAACTCCGGGGTGGGAGTAAAACCTGTGATCCTCTACGGCTATGATTGCATTTAAATATGTTTCGGGCAGCTCTTCTATTTCGGTAAAGGACGTTTTAGACCTGATTTCGGCTATTGCCGTATCCAGCGGTTTTTTATCAAGTGCCTTGCGGTACATATTATAGCCTATGGCGGTTATTACCGCAAATAATGTAAACGCAAGTATTCCCAATCCGAGCAAAATTTTTTTTACTATTTTTTTCATACCGCAGCCTCCTGTTCATTATTTAAAGTAAACTTTTTTATGTGTACAGTTATATATGGCATATCCTAAGGATAAAACCAATGCAAAGGCTAATAACGCAATAATTGATAATTTGGAAAGAATTTTTTTCTTCATTTTACGGTACCCCCTTCTCCTTTCCTCTGCTTTCATTTTAACAAATTCCGTATTTCATTAACATTTATTGCGGTGACATTTTATA
>DNUB01000324.1:4957-6267 GCA_003508605.1 Oscillospiraceae bacterium
ATTTTGTAATACCCGGGCTTGCCTGAAAATCGGGAACGCAGTCCTTTCGGTGAGGGAAAACCGGCATTCCCTTTATTGTCAATCAAAACCATATTTCGGCAAAGGACAGTAAGATGAGATACAGAAACAAGCTTTTTTCCTATAAAAATCCTTACAATTTTGAAGCGGTACAAGCCCTTTTTAACAAGGCTGTTCTGGAAAACTGCAAGTACCAGTACAAAAACTGTACGGAATACAGAAAAATACTTGACGGTATGGGCTTTAACCCTGAGATAATCAACGAAAACGGTAACCTTCCCGAGGATATTATCGAAAAAATCCCCGTTATACCCACATTGCTTTTTAAAAGAATGAAAATGTTCTCCGGTCCCGAATGGAAAATACCGATAAAGGCAACTTCATCGGGCACAAGCGGAAAAAATGTAAGTGAAATAGGCTTTGACTTAGGTTCGCTTATATGCGGCTTAAAAATGGTGCTGAGAGTTGGAAGGGCAAGAGATGTTTTTTCACTTACCCCCTGTCACTATATTATTATGGGGTATCAGCCGCATAAGGGCAATAAGACTGCCGTTACAAAAACCGCATTCGGCGCAACGTTTTTTACTCCGTGTTTAAGCCGCACTTATATTTTAAAGTATAAAAGCGGAAAATATGTTCCTGATTTTGACGGTATAATATGTAGGCTGAAAATTTTGGAAAAATCCAAATTCCCGTGCAGATTTATGGGTTTTCCCGCCTATACGTTTTTTCTTCTTAAAATTATGCAGGAAAAAGGCATAAAAGTAAAACTTCCTGCCAACTCAAAAATACTCTTAGGAGGAGGCTGGAAGCAGTTTTATGCGGAACAGCCGGATAAAACGGAATTTTATCGATTATCAAAGGAGATATTGGGCGTTTCCGAAGAAAACATTATAGAGTTTTTCGGAGCTGTTGAACACCCTGTTTTATACTGTGACTGCAAAAATCATCACTTCCATATACCCATATACAGCCGTGTAATAATAAGAGACGCAGAAACGTTAAAGCCTCTCGGATATGGAGAAACAGGTTTAGTAAATCTGATTACTCCTATGGTTAAAGCAACGCCGGTTTTGAGCGTAATGACCGACGATTTAGGCATACTGCAAAGGGGGGGAAAATGCGGCTGCGGAAATCCGTCTCCTTATTTAGAGATAGTGGGAAGAGTTGCTCCCGAAAGTATAAAAACCTGTGCGGCAGGCGCAGCGGAAGTGCTGAAAGAAATTTAGGGCGGCATTGCGCACAAAACGTCAAGGGTGCATTGCAGGAGTTCAATGAGGGGCAACGCCCCG
>DNUB01000144.1:0-9934 GCA_003508605.1 Oscillospiraceae bacterium
CAGTTCAAAAAGCCAAACGCAGTTCAAAACGCCAACGCAGTAAAACCCTGCAAGTCCAAAAGTTGACAACCGCCAAATATAATGCTATAATACTATAAATATCTATAAATAAAAGCCGCAACAGACAAAAGTATGCAAATCTAAAGCTAAAGGAAGAAAACATTATGTACCACTGTCATCTGAACATATACCTGATTGGCTCAAAGTTGGATTCCTTTGAATTTTTAAAAGGAATGTCTCCTCTTGAAAATTTTACACATGATTTTTTTCGCTCCGACTCTCCCGAAAAGGAATTAACGGAAAAGGCGGATGCGGTTTTTCTGCGCTTTGAAAGCGAGGACGGACTTAAAAAAGCGTTGTCCCATAAAAAGGCGGACGCCGATTTTATTGTCATATCCGAGAAAAAGGGAACGGATCTGCTGCTGCAATATTCGGATCGGATCAGCGATATATGGACGCTGCCTTTATCCGACAGCGAGCTTAAATTCCGCTTTCTGAATTGGCAAAAATCCCAAAAAAGAGACAAGGATTATTGGGAAACAAAAAACTTTTTGGAAACCACCATCAACGGTTCGCCGAACCTTATTTGGTATAAAAGCAAAGAAGGGCTGCACCTAAAGGTAAACGACAGCTTTTGTGAAACGGTAAATAAAACCAAGGAGCAGGTTGAGGGCAGAGATCATTTCTATATCTGGGACGTAGATCCCAACGATCCGGACAATAACGCAGAGGACTGCTATGAATCCGACCGTCTTGTTATGGAAAGCGGAGTGACCTGTACCTCCGAGGAAACCGTGCAGTCGGGAAACGAAAAAAAGCTGCTCACCACCTACAAGTCTCCTCTTTACGACCTTGACGGAAGCGTTATGGGTACGGTAGGCGTCGCCATAGATATAACCAAGGAACGGCAGTACGAGCAGAAGATAATCGAAAAAAACAATACTCTTGAAAGCCTGTTTGCCACTATAGACTGCGGCGTTATCTGCCATACGGTAAAGGATTCGAGAATAATCAGCATTAACCATGCCGCCCTGGAGCTTTTGGGCTATCACACCTTAGATCAGCTGGAGAAGGACGGCTTTAATGTAATCGCACCAACGGTTATGGAGGAGGATAAGCCAAAGCTCAAAAATGTGATAAAATCTCTGAAAAATATAGGCGACAGTGTAAATACGGAATATCGGGTACTTCACAAGGACGGCAAAATCATTCATATTATGGGCAGTATAAAGCTGCTTGAGGAAAACGGAGAGCAGATATATCAGCGTTTTTTGGTAGACTGCACCTTCCAGCGCATTCAGGAAAGCAACGAGCGTGAGGCATTAAAAAAATATCAGGCAAATCTTACACAGGCATTGACGGTGGACTACAATCTGGTTTGCTGTATCGATCTGGATACGGGAAACGGCTATTCCATAAGAGCCGAGGACTGTCATGCGGGCGTTATAAAGAATTTCTTTTCGGGAAATATAAATTGGGAGTACTCCATATCTAAGTACATAGAATCCTGCGTATACCCGGAGGATCATGAGATCGTAACAAATGCGGTTTCGCTGGACAGCCTGAGAGACGCTCTTAAAGAAAGCAGCATTTCCACGGTAAATTACCGCACCCTTTGCTGCGGAAAAACAAGGTATTTTCAGCTGAAGGCCGTTCGTGCGGGAGAATGGGGAAGCGGAGTCGCTCTGGGCTTCCGAAATATCGACAGGGAAAAGAACGACGAAATGGAGCAAAAGAGGATATTGGAAGAGGCTCTTATGCAGGCCAACAGAGCCAACAAGGCAAAAAGTGTGTTTTTGTCCAATATGTCTCACGATATACGCACTCCCATGAACGCCATTGTGGGCTTTACCGCCTTGGCAATGACTCATTTGGAGAAAAAGGAGCTGGTTGAAGATTATCTGCAAAAGATTATGACCTCGGGAAATCATCTGCTTAGCCTTATTAACGACATTCTTGATATGAGCCGCATAGAAAGCGGAAAAATGCACCTTGAGGAAAAGCCCTGCAGCCTTTCCGAGGTGCTTCACGGTCTGCGCAATATTGTTCAGGCGGATATAAATTCAAAGCAGCTTGATTTGTTTATGGATACCGTGGGCATAATCGACGAGGAGGTTATCTGCGATAAGCTAAGACTTAATCAGGTGCTGCTGAATCTTTTGAGCAATGCGGTAAAATACACTCCCGCAGGAGGCGTGGTAAGCGTCAGAGTCACCGAAACGCCTTTCCCCAATGAGAATAAAGCCAATTATCAGTTTATTGTCAAGGATACGGGAATAGGAATGAGCGAGGAGTTTGTCGCCCATATCTTTGAGCCCTTTGAAAGAGAGAGGAACTCCACCATAAGCCGCATACAGGGAACGGGCTTAGGTATGACCATCACAAAGAATATAGTGGATATGATGAACGGCACTATCCGGGTAAAGAGCAGGCAGAACGAGGGAACGACGGTAACGGTTTCCGTGGACTTCTCCGTAAATACCGAGGCCGAAAAGCCCAGACCCATACCCAAGCTTCAAGGCTGCCGTGCTTTGGTGGTGGACGACGACTTTAACACCTGCGACAGCGTTTCACTTATGCTTCAGCAGTTAGGTATGCGTGCGGAGTGGACTTTGTCGGGCAAGGAAGCGGTTCTGCGCACCAAGCAGGCGGTTTCGAGAAAAGATAATTATCAGGTATATATTATAGATTGGCTTTTGCCCGATATGAACGGCATAGAGGTTATTCGCCGAATCCGTAAGGAAATGGGGGAGGACGTTCCCATAATCATACTTACCGCCTATGACTGGTCGGATATAGAAGCCGAGGCGAAGGAGGCGGGAGCAACCGCATTCTGTGCAAAGCCGCTGTTTTTCTCCGAGCTTAGCCGAACTCTGAACGATATTGTTTCTCCCGAGACTCGCAAGAAGGACTTAAAAAACAATATGGAGCATAAATGCCGTGCGGGCAGGCTGCTGTTAGCCGAGGACGTGGAGCTTAACCAGGAGATAGCGGTGGCTATTCTTTCCGAAGGAGGCTTTACCGTCGACGTGGCGGAAAACGGACAAATCGCCTTGGATATGCTTAAGGAGTCAAAGCCCGGTTATTATCAGGCGGTGCTTATGGATATACAGATGCCCGTATTGAACGGCTATGCCGCCGCAAAGGAAATAAGAAGCCTTGAAAATAAAGAGCTTGCGGATATTCCCATAATAGCAATGTCCGCCAACGCCTTTGAAGAGGATAAGCAGGAGGCGATAAGAAGCGGTATGAACGGGCATATTGCAAAGCCTGTCAATATTGAGGTTTTGTTTAAGACCTTGGATGAGATATTATACTAATTCCAATTTAAAATGCTTTAACGGCGGATAAAACCGTTAAGATTATCGGGCTTTGCGAAAGATCGATAAGGCAAATAATTCAGCGAGGGGCTTATGCTCCGAATTTATGAAAAATTCGGAGCATAAGCCCCTCACAGCTTGTCGAAAAACCTTGAGAGCTGTTTGTTTTTCGACAGCCCGACCCACCTTTTGCTTGCAGCAAAGGGCGGGGGACATCGGATTTTGATTATAAATTATTTTCGGCATTATTTATGAGCTTTTTTGGATTTTTCTATTTTGGGTATATCCTCGGTGTTTATCCATTCCTCCGTAAAGCCGCAGGAACAGCAGATATATCTGTCAACATTAACTGCGGAAAAAATCGTTGCCCCCGTCATAATATTGTTCCCCGAGCCGTAAGCACCTGCATAACCGTCAATAATACGGATATCGGAGCTTCCGCATTTCGGACATATCCTTTTGTTTTTCATAGTTAATGTGATCTCCTCTTTAATAATCTCTAATACGGGCTTAATATGGGAATCGGGCGGTACGCCTACCGACTGCATTTATAAAGGAGCTTCGGGTAAACCGGCTTAACCGATATGCGGTATGAAAGGCTTATTTCCTTCTGTCAACACCCATCTCTCTGTAATAAGACGCCTTATCCTCGTACATAAGAGTCTCCGCCTCCCTTATAACCTCGTCAATATTATAGCGGGAATCTCTCCATGCTATCCCTACAGCCATAATTACCGAATTTTCGTTAAGGCTGGTTTTTAAAAGCTCAAGCTTTTCCTCAAGCTCATCGTTTTGGATTTGGGGACAAATCACAAGCAGCTCGTCGCCGCCCATACGGAACAGCCCACAGCCGTCAAAAACCGCCGAAAGACTTTCACAGGCACGCAATATATATCTGTCGCCCGCTTCATGCCCTTCCCTGTCGTTTGTCGCTTTCAAGCCCGTTATATCGCAGTACACAACGCCTACCGCTTCGCACTCCTTAAGCTTCTCCCGGACATAACGCTGCATGGAATAACGGTTTCCGAAGCCGGTAAGGTGATCCCTAAAGCTCATTATTTCAAGCTTTCTTACCAGATTGCGCCTTTTAAGGGAGGAAGAAATAAAATGACCGATTATCTGAAGCAGATTTTCGGCATATTCTATCCGCCCCTCGGGAGGATTGTCGACGCCGAAAAAGCCTATGACCTTCCCCTGCTCGTACAAGGGAACCACAACAAGGGAATTTATTCCCTGCGGCTTCAGAACGTTATACATTACAGGGTCGTTTTTCCTTGTTTCCTCCACATCGGGTATTACCATACTTTTATTTTCCTTGAAATTCCTGTACCAATTGGCACACACCTCCGGAGGGAGCTGCTGCAAATTGTCCTTTTCGGGAGTTATTCCCGCCGCCGTCCATTCATAGGTGTTGTCGTCTCCTCCCGAAAGGTTTTTCTCAAAAATATAAGTTCTTTCGCCGTCAAGAACCTTGCCCAAATACTCCAAAAGAACGTTGATTGTTTTATCGGGAGTGGATTCCATAAGTGCGGCTCTCAGCCCCTCGTTGACCACTACCTCCATATCCTGATACCTGCTGTGCTGCCAATCAGAAGCACCCAAATCAAAAGCAAATTCTATGCGTATACGTCTGCCGCCCTCGTTGATAACGGTATCCTTTAAAGCAAAATATTTTTGCTTTTTAGGGTCGTAACGCCACCACTCCTTAAATTTTCCCTCCGATAATTCGCCGTTGCTGCACTGTGTGCACGGAGTGGAGCAGCTGTTCAGAATCTCATAGCACTTCCGACCTGCCGCATCCTGCAGGGAAACTCCCAATTTATTTCTCAGCTTTTTATTCATAAAAATAAGCTCATATGTGCTTGCGTCCGCAGCATACACATACTCGTTCAGGTTTTCAAACATTTCCCAGGGGTCCTTCACGCTCGACGCCTCCTTATCACGCTTTTCACCATATTCTTGTACGCCGTCTTTTTTCCCGTATTCGTTAACGCCCCGCACATACTTACGGGAGCCTCGGAAAAATTCAGCATTTACTATAATACTTTGTCATTCCGCAAAAATCAACAGCATTTTGCGAAAACACCGTTTTTTTGCGTGAAACGTCAAAAACTGCCGGTGAGCTCAGCTTGCCGAAAACCCCGAGAGCCGTTTATTTTTTTGCAGCCGGGCAAGCAGAAAGCCGGGGAGTTGGGTGGGGGCAATATGATGAAATGAATAAAAAGCGTTTTTCGGGAAAGCTCGGTTTAATGCCCGGTTCATATATTATTCCGACTAAAGAAATAGTTGGAGAAAATTTCCTGAACGGCCGAAAATTGCTTTCTCGGTATGGGAATCTGCCTGTTTCCGATCATTAGCAGCTCGTAGTGAGTTATCCCCATTGAATAATCCAGGTTCACAATGTAAGCGCGGTGAGGCTTATAAAAGTTTTCATACTCGCTGAGTCGGTCAAAAAGCTCGGATAAGGGAGTTGAGGTCTCAAGTATGCTGTTGTCGGACATTGTCAGCACCCGCATATGGTTAAAGCTTTCGATCATCACCAGCTTGTGAAGCTGCACACGCCGCATACCGTCCTTGGTTTTGACGGTTAAAACCGCATTTTTCTCATGGGTAAGCTTTTGAACCGCCCTGAACACCTCCTCGTCGAATTTTTCCTTTTGCACGGGCTTCAGCAAATAACCCGACGCACGCACCGAAAAAGCGTCCACCGCATATTCGGGGGAAACGGTAAGAAAAATGATCTCCGCACGCTCCCTGCGGCTGCGTATCCTTTCCGCAAGCTGTATTCCCGAAAGCTCGGGCATTATGCAGTCAAGGATATACAGATCAAAGCCGTTATTGGTCTCAAGGTGACTAAGCAGCTCCGACGAAGATGTAAACGCCCTGAACATAACGGGAAACTCGGCGTGCTTTGCCGCAAACCGTTCCATATGCGATTTAAGTGCAGCAATATCCTCCGTGCTGTCATCGCACAATGCAATCTCTATCAATCAGTCTGTCTCCCTTCTTATCTCCTCTAAAATTTTGTTGGGAATAAAAAACTCAGGACAGCCCATATGACCGGGAGCTACCTCATATTCATCAAATACTATAACTATTCGGTCAAAGGAATCAATATAGAAATTAACGTCCTCCCTTATCCCTGTAAAGCAGCCGTCGCCCTCGATATAAAACTCGCCGCCGTAGGATTCGTTTTTTTCCCTCATCTGCCTTAATATTTCGGCGCTGATGACATCAATATAGCTGCTGTTTTTCTTAAACAAATCGCCGAGACTTATTACCTTCCCCAGTCTCTTGTCAAAAATAATCCAACGGCTGAAATCCATAGAGCCGCCTGCGTTAATCGTAGTGACGAACTCTGCTGTAAAATACTTATTATCGTCACGGATAACCGTATAACGCATATCCTCGGCAACATAGCCGTTATATCTGCGGTTGAAGTACCACATAAACTTTTCCGTCGCTTCATTAACATAGCCTGCAACCGCATTGTTTATGCCGTCTGCGCCCGCCCCCTCGAAATCGGGAACGCTGACGTTTATTGAGCTGTCGCCCCAGCTCAGCAGCAGGCTGCGCACGGTGCGGATTTTTACTGAAAACAGCGACGAAGCAGCTTCCGCAGCGGAGGGAAGGACATTAACCGTTATCAGCATTCCCAAAATCAAGACCAGCGCAGAGGACATTACCCGCTTAAATACCGTGCCTGCCTTGGACCGCTTGGCGGGAACGGCGTTTTCGCCGTAAAACATTGCGGCTTGAAAAACAAATTCTCCGTATTCCGTTTTGCACCGCAAAAAGCCGTTATATTTTTCGGCGATTCGCTTTACCGAACGAAGCCCGATCCCGTGCTCCTCCGATTGACTGTCGACTGTGGGCAATCCTTCTTTATCAAATAACAATGAATCCCCGCAAGGGTTTCTTACCGAAACCAACAGTCTGCGCTCTTCTATACAATCTACCGAAATGCTGATGTATCTGCGCTCCTTTGGAAGAGCGGCGCAGGCGTTAATGGCGTTCTCAATCGAATTGGCGAGCACCATGCACAGATCAGCCTCGTCAAAGGGCAGCTTTTCGGGCAGCAGAATGCTTTGGGTAACTGTGCAGCCCGCTCTTTTGGCACGGTCGATGTATTCGGACAGCACTGCGTTGACTTCCGGGCTTTTACAATAGCTTACATTTTCCGTTTCGCTGAAATTTTCGCTTATTTTGCCGGTATATTCAACAATTTTGCCGTATTCGCCCTGTTTTGCAAGCCCTTCGATCACTGTGAAATGATGTCTCATATCATGGCGAAGCTCACGCCCCAGCTCCATTTTGCGCAGCACGTTTTCGTAGCTGCGCCGCTGTATCTCGATATGCTCGGACATTTCCCTTTCCGTTCTCTTGGCTTTTATATAATCCGCCGAGAAAACAAGAAGCCTTGCGATAATCAAAAATTCCAGCAGAGCAATAAGCGTTAAAACAATCAGGACAAAAACGTCCGTGGTGCTGTTCAGAAAATAGAAAAACAGCAGAAGGATCAGGATTACGGGTATGGAAATTATAAGGCGGTTTTGTCGGTTTTCGATAACGCAAAAACGAAAATTTTTACCGACGGACCGAAAGGCGAAAAACACAAAGAATGCCGCAGCAGCGGTGATTATCGAATAATTTATTATATTCGGCAAGCAGCCTTTTATTTCGGCGGTATATTTCACCGTTATCTTGTCCAGCGACTTTAAAATCAGCACGTCAAGCAGACCCACCGAGCAGATCGCCGCAGTTTCAAACGCTTCGCTTTTTGATAAAAAATACAGAACCGCCGAAAAGGGAAGATAAGCCGTAAGCGGGAGCATTGTAAGCGCAAGGGTTGTTTCTCCGAACAGGACAAGCACCGTCTGCACTCCCGCAATTACAGCCAAAGCCCCGCAAAAGGTAAGAACCGTAGCGGGCACGGAAAACCTCCGCTCAAACAAAGCCAGGCAAATCAATATGTACGATAAAAAAATTATTGCTTCCGTAATCACATAATTCTCCTTAGTTTTACTAAAACCAAATTCAACCTATATTTTAAAAGCTTAAATAATGTTTTTATTTTGATTATATCTATATTTTTTCGGCTTGTCAAGCGGTATTGTGTTTTATTACAACAGTTTTTGACTTGTTTTGGACAATTTCACAAAAGGCTTTCGCAGGACAGGTGATTTTTTGCGCAAAAATTGCTGCTTTTACGCAGCGGATCTGTTGTTTTTAAAAAGATCGGAGACAGGAAACAAACTTTTTGAAAAAAGCAAGTGAAAACATTTCCAATAACCACACAGCGGCGTTTCAAGATACGGCAAAGAATATCGAAAAGATTTCGGAGCGGCTTAATGTGCTGATATTGTAAATTTTGAACAGGAAAAAACATTATGAACCTGTCCGCATAGGAATGAGCGCGTATCTTTTCCTATGCGGACAGGTTCTAAACTTGCTTTGGACTTTTTTATCCTTGACTTTTTTTGTCCTTTGTGGTAGAATTTAATACAGAAAAACCGCTGATAATGTGTCAAAAATGTAATCTGTTTGACAATGTCGAAGCTTGCGCAGAGGAGTAAAAATGAAACTGATACAACAACCTACTTTTGAAACCTGCGGTCAAGCATGTATTGCCATGATTACAGGCAAGGATATAACGGCTGTGATTAAGGACATGAATACAAGCGGTTCCACCGGTATAGGACAGCTAATCGATATATTGGATTTTTACGGCATAAAGCATGCTGATAGAAACAAGCGAATTTCCAAGAAAAATCCAGTTCCTTATCACTACTCTCTTTTAACGGTGCATACCAATGCAGGATACACACACTGGGCAATACTGTATAATAACAAGTATTATGATCCTGAGTTCGGATTGATTGAAGGCGAGTACATACATGGCAGAATTACATCTTTTTTAGAGATATATGCAGATTGACGAATTTCCGTTTGTTTGGATTTTAATATGCAGGGATAGAAGAACCGGCAGACGCACCGGATTTGGTCATGGTTATAATGCGGAGGTTTTTTATGACAAAGCAAATTGAAGATTACATAACGGAAAACCTTTTTGAAGAGAATCGGATAATCGCTTTAGAATATATTGATTTTTTAAAAAACATGGGCATTGAATTTTACAAAGATGATGGAGATTGCTGGAAAAACAAAATATATTATTGGTTAAAATTCAAAGATGAGTGCGTTGCTTTTATTGCAATCAAAGACCCTGACGAGCCTGAAAACCTATGGACAGTTTGGTCCGAGGACAGCAAGGCGTTTGAAAATGACATTCCGGAGTTGGAAATTAAAGAAACAGCCTGGAAATATATTGACTTCGGACATTGCGGTTCATGTAAAAAAATAATTTTCGGGAAAGCTTTTGAGGGAGTATGCGGTACTACATTCCGAATAGATAATCCCAGCAGATCTGAACTCCCATTCCTAAGGAAAATGGTAGAAATATGTATTCGTTATATTTCAGACAGCGGCAGCAGTTTTAGTTATTAAATAAATGACTGTTTTGTAAAACACTTGCGATTTTGCGGAATTTAAGGTATAATAACCTCAGACTGCGGAAAGATGAGTAATTTATTTTAATGTCTGAGAACATTTTA
>DNUB01000144.1:10262-18009 GCA_003508605.1 Oscillospiraceae bacterium
CCTCAGACTGCGGAAAGAGGTTGAATTGATTTTTATGAAAGATATATCTCTATGTATTATGACCAGAGAGCTATGCCACGAATTATATAAAGGCTGGGAGAATGATCCTGCCATTTATACGGATACAGATTTATTTGTGCCTTACCGATATAACGAAAAATCGGTAAACAGATATTTTGACTCCAAACAAGATTCCTCACGCATACTTTTTGCAATTATGAAAAACGACAAGCCAATAGGAGAGATTCAACTGAAGCAAATCAATTATGACAGCAAGGAATGCACATTAAGTATTCATATGCAAAATGACGGCGTAAAAGGTCACGGATATGGAACTCGTGCGGAGCGGTTGGTTTTGCAGTATGCCTTTGACGTTTTGGGAATGAAGGTGGTAAATGCCGATACGGTCATAAAGAATACCCGAAGTCAGCATGTTCTTGAAAAAGTAGGATTTCGGTATATGAGAGAAGAGGGTGGATTTAAGTATTATCGGTATGTGCGATAAATTACAATTTATAGGGAAGACGAAACAGACGAAAATTTAATATACGGGTATGGCGGAACTGGCAGACGCGCCGGATTTAGGTTCCGGTGGAGAAATCCATGCAGGTTCGATTCCTGTTACCCGTACCAGCCCGCAAGGCGGGCTGCTAATATGCTACCAAAAAACAGGGAGCATATTTTTATGTTTACTTTCCAAAAATCTATTTGGTAACAATAACACAGCCCGCAAGGCGGGCGGTTAATACGCTCTCAATCAACAGAGAGCGTATTTTTATATTATCCTTTCAGAAATCTTTTTGATAACGATAGCACAGTCGCAAGGCGACACCTAATATGCTCTTTGTTAATTGAGAGTGTATTAGGGGTCGCCTTGCGACTGTGTTATTGTGACCAAATAGATTTTTGGGGGAACAAGCATAAAAATAAGCTCCCGTGAAAATGGGAGCTTAATTGGGTGCAGCGTCACGCTGCTGGTGGACCTGAAGGGGTTCGAACCCTCGACCTCTGCGTTGCGAAAGTCAAAACATACGTTTCGCGCTATTTCATAATGTTAATCAAATGCCTTTATAATAAGCTTTTTGCGGCTTAACTGTTTAACCCCGTTTACTCTTATTTAGCGTTTTTTCATATCAATAGCGCACTCATGGCGCACTCAAAAAATGTCTGTTATATATAACTTCAACTTTTTTCAACAATAAGCCATATATAAGCGCCATTTTACAGATTGTTTATAAATATATACCCGTGTCCAATGTGGTGAATTTTTGCAATTTTCGACACTGGGGACAGGGGGGCCGTCAGCGCAAAATCTAAGGCACTTATTAGGCGTTTGCCGCTTCGATATTAAAATTATACTGCTTTTTGGTTAAAACGGCATACGGCGAACGTCAGCCCCCTAATTTTGCATTTTTTTACAACATAGAAATAACAAAGCCCCCGATCCGAATAAATCAGGGGCTTTGCTATGTTATGAGGATTTGAAGCGGCAAACCGTCAAGCTGCCGAATAGTTCACAACCGCAATTTCAGTCAATGCCTGCTCCAGCTGTTCGGTAATCTGTTCCAGACGTTCAACCACTATTGCGTTATATAATACCTCACCGCACTGCTTACACTTGTGACAAGGCACGTTTTTAATTACTACAATCGTGTTTTCAAGCTGTTCAAAATATGTGGTGGTTGTTTCGATCATGTCACCACCGCAATAGCAACAAGTCATTGTGATACCTTCTTTCTGGTTTTAAAATCATTTTCCCAACGCCCTAAATCGGGATTGTACGCCGTTATAATATAAATCTTATTATTTCCCATACTGCAAACAAAATGCACTGGTTCACCGTTTACCCGAAAATACAATATCAGGCAGCTTGGATAATACTTATCGTCTGGGTATTGCTCTATAATCTCGCCGTTTTCAATGCCTGCATATATATCGGTAAGCTTGATTTTTCGTGCTTTTAACTGTAATATGGCGTGTGTAGTGACCTCAATATTTTTCCTATCGGCCGCTATCGCTTGCAAGTCCTTAATGTCAATCAAATAATCACTCCTTTACATTTCTATTGTTTTCCCCTTATCGTCCCGTTTCATAGTTTCATCTATTGCCCGATTTATGAAACTGTTCAATGTTTCGCCTTGCTTTTCGGCGTGTGATTTGATTTCATCTTTACGCCCCTTTGGTTTAACTGTAAGTTCTATTCTGTCATAGTTATTACGTACATAATTATGTACGGCTTTTTGTTGAGCCTTGCTTATCGGTGCCATAATATCACCACCTTTCACTTTTATTATATCACTTTTTAATATTCACGTAAATATACAAAATATACATATTCACGTAAATATATTTGTGCATTTTGCCGCTTGATATATTCACGTAAATAGTGTATAATAATAACTGTCAGAGGGAAACCTCACAAAACAAAACTGAAAGGAGCACCAAACAATGAGTACACATGAATTAACCGTAAAGGTAAGAAAACTTAAGGAGCTTAAAACCTTCGTCGAAGAAGTGGCAGCGGAGATAACCGCCATAGAGGACGAACTCAAAGCGGAAATGGCCGCCCAAAACGTGGAAGAAATGACGGTGGATGTGTTCAAGCTCCGTTACAAGGCAGTCACAAGCAATCGTTTTGACAGTGCAGCGTTTAAGGCAACACACGCTGAATTGTACGCACAGTACACCAAGCCCACCATTTACCGCCGTTTTTCTGTGGCGTAAAAAGCAAAAGCCCTTACAGCTGCGAACTGTAAAGGCCTAAACCAAAAGGCGGTTGCGTGATACAACCTCCACGAATTAACAAATATATTGTATCACGCTTTGCCGCTTCTGTCAATACATAATGAAAGGAAATTTTTTTATAATGATAGATATGAAAGGTCTGCCGTCCGATTTAGACGAGGAAACCCTCAAAGCACGAGGATTAGCGGAAATGATGAGAATACTTTATGCCGCTTCCTGCAATGGACGGGCCGCAGGCATAACATTTGAGGACATAGCAACAGGCTTGTATCTTTTCTGGGAAATGTTTGACGATCACACTAAACGACTTAATACACTCACACAAACAGCTTACAGTATCAAGGAAATATAAAATTGAAGCGGCAAAGGAAGCTCCGGCACCTTGCCGCTTCGTTTGTTCAGTTCCAGTTTATTCCGTCTGCTCCAAACACCAATACCAAAAGGCGGTCTATGGCATATCCTGTTATACGTTCATAGTTTTCTTTTTGTCGTCCTATGTGCAGTGCTTTACAAATCTGATGTACTGAGGGGAGGGTTTCAGTTAAGTACCGCAGTATCACCAAATTATGATACTGTTTATCCTCTGTGCTGTATTCGGCTGTACGGCGGCTTATCTCAATAATTTTATCAATAAAAATCCGCTTCGGTGCGTTCTTCGGTGTGTCTCTGTAATTTTCAAGCATATCTAAAAGCCAATATTTGAGCATTTCATAATGTGTCATGTTATCAATAGTTTCCTTTCTGCTCCTGTAAGCTGTAACCGCTCTATTGCCTCCCTATCTTGTTTTATAAGCCGCTGCGCTCTCTTATAGCTGTTATGAGATGGCATAAATTCGGCAAGCACTGTTCCGTATTTTCCCATTCTTATAGCTTGAAAGGCTGCAGTTTCCTGGTTATACAGTGTTTGTCGGGAAAGTCCCTGTCCCTCTGCAATTTTGGTCAAGGAAACGCCATGAAAATAATGCTGGATTATAATCTTATAAGCGTCTGGCGGTATATCCCGCAAAGCTGCAATTAAGGTGTTGTGCAGTTCTTTGAGCCATTCCTGTGATAATACGGCTTCTTCTACATTATCACTTGCTGCTGTTATATCAAGCAGGGAAACACCGTCGCCCTCTTTTTCGTCGCTTATAATTTTATCAATGCTTGTTGTTTCAAGTTTGCGGAATGCCGCAAGAGTTCCCGTAATCACAGCAGGTGAAAAGCCCATTTTTTCAAGTGCAGTGGCATAGGTGACAGGGTGGTTTGTTTCTGCTTCCAATTCTAGCTTTTTCTCAATACAATCTCGGAACCTTTTTTTCATATATGCAGGTACACGAACGGTAAATCCGTTGCGCTCATAGTATCGGGTCAATTCCCATTTTATCCGCTTTACAGCATAGGTTGAAAATTTAACTCCTGATGTCAGATCATAAGCGTAAGCCGCCGCACGTAAACCAAAGAAAGATTGCTGCCGCATATCCTCAAATCCGTCATCAAATTCGGAAAGTCCAGTTAATTTATGGATTGTTAACCTAACAAGACCTTTATTTTGCACCCAAAGCTTTTCCAGTATATTTTTTGACTCTGTTGTATCTTCGCCGACAGCTTGTAGGCATTCTATCAATTCCTCATTTGTTTTCGATCCTGCTACCATATGCTGCCCTCCTGCCTAATTTAGGTTATCCTTGTACAGGCTTACCAAAAACACGGTTATAATTATCTGTGATAATCTCCGCTGCGTGTTCGTCCATAAAGGAACGGGCGGCACTTTCACTTAACACTTCAACTGCTGATCCGTCAATTCCCACATTATCAAAGTTGCTTTCCCTTATTGTAAAAAATGCTCCTTTTGGAGACTTGTAAAGAGTTACACGTTCAAATATTCCCGTATTGCAGCACAGCGGCGTTGATGTATCGGGGGAATAGCTGTGTCCGCCAAGATAATAAACCCGCTTTTGTGTTTTGTTTTTTCCCATATAATCACACATTCTTTCATTTTTTCGCAGTAGTTAAAAGTTGCACAAAGGTTGGACAAAGGTTAGACAAAAATTGCTGAAAATGGTTGCTCAAAAGTTGCTCAAAAGTAGGGCAAAAGTAGGGTAAAAGTAGGGTAAAAGTTAGGTAAAAAGTATACCGAAAGTGTACCAAAAGTATACCGAAAAATAGCCTTGTTCAGCTGTCATAGTTTATCATAAAGCCTTTTGAAGCGGCAATTCTTATACATTACTTTAAATTTTCGGGCAAAGGATAATTTAAAAGCATTTCAATCTCTTGTGCATTTGACCGCTTGTGCATATCAATTCGTCTATCTGCGCCTTTGATTAAGTAGCTTGTGCAGTTTCCAACAATACGGCTAAGAATACGCTTTTGTGCGGTATTCGTGGCGTTGTTAATTTCATTTGGCGTGAGATTAGTTGTAACAATAATCGGTTTGCCGCTTTTACCGCGTCTATCAATTACATTAAAGATTATTTCCTGCATATATTGTGTATCACGTTCTGCCGAAAAATCATCAAGCACAAGAAGGTCAAAGCCGTTGAAATAATCGTAAACCGCTTTTTTATCATTCGCTGCCCACAATTCCGCCTCGATTTCCGATATACTTGTGTACTTTGCTGTATAATTGCGGTCAATTACGGCATTCACAATACAAGCGGCATAAAAGCTTTTGCCGGTACCGCAATCACCATAGAACAGTAAACCTCTGCTTACCTTAGGGTCAAAGCTTGCAGCATAACCTCTTGAAAGGTCTGAAGCTTGGGCATTATTTCTATCGTCAATGTCAAAAGTAAAATTCCGTGTATCTCTGTCTGGGAATGCTGCCTCTCTTATCTGCTGCTTTCTGAACACCATTTTTGCTTCTTCCTCTGCCTGTTTTTCTTTTTCCTGCTCTCGCTTTTTACAGTCACAAAGACAAAACACTATTTTTTCTCTTCCCAACGCCTTGAATTTGCATTGCTTCGGTGTATTGCATTTACCACAGTATAAAAGCCCATTTTCGCCTATGTAATCATCAGGATTGCGGGGATTATTCTTTTCTGCTGCGGTGCTTAAGCTTGTAATAAGATCATTTAATGTTTTAGTCATATATTCCCTTTCTGCGTTAATCGCTAAATAACGGAACATCGTAAGGATCAGTGTATTTGCTTTTATCCGCTACCGCCTTTACTGCTTTTGCTCCGCCGTCCTTGCTTATCCAGTTTCTTATAGTTAGATTATAATCCTTATATTTCTTCCCAGTTTGTTGAACATATTCATCGCAACGCTTGATATATTCGGATATAACAGCTTCACCAAATTCTGATATAAGCTTTGAGTATTGCTCATCGTTGAGTTTAACGTGCTGATATTCACCGAATATTTTAAACTTAGGTTTTGAGGGTGGGGGCGGTGAGCCGTTAGGCTCACTCTCTCCCTCCCCTAAACTATCCTTAACTATACTAACCTTACCTATACTATACTGGGTTTCCAAATGGTTGTCAGTTGGTTGTCGATTGGTTACCGTTTGGTTGCCTGCTGTTATGTAAATACCGTTTTTGTCTTTGGTAATAAGGTTTAATTCATTTTTGAAGCTTGTTTCTCTATATCTGTCTTTCCGAATTTGATTGTTAACGTTCCAGTGCGTAATCACTATAACCCCACTATCAAACGGGATTATAAATCCTTTTGCCTGTAATATTTTTAAATCATCAATGTTACAGCCTACACCTCTTTGTATTTGCTTTGGGTTATTCACAAATCCGTCGTCATCGGCGCACATACCAAGATGAAAATACAGAAGTTGAGCAGAAACGGGCATATCAATAAATAAGTCACTGCTAATTACCGTTTTAGAAAACATTCTCCGATCCGCCATTTACTCACCGCCTTAAATTTATCGGGTAAACTCTACCGACCTTTGCCGCTTCGTCACTTTCTGTGTCTGGACTTATAGTGGAGCTGTTCAGATACTCGGCGAATTTGTCAACATTTACCAAGAAGCGCCGTCCGGCGCGAACCGCTACGACTTCACCGCTTGATACCTTAGTCCGCACAAAATGAACAGGAAGCCCGAATATTTCAGCGGTTTTCTTTATAGTTTCCATACGAGGAATAATCAAAGTTTTTTCTGTTTCGTTAAACATTTTTTGTCCCTTCCTGTTGCAAAAACCCCGTAAATATGGTAAAATATTTACGAAGCTTAAACAACATTTGCTTGTTTGGTTTTAGCTTTTGCCGCTTCGGAGTGTGCCAGCACTTCGGGGCGGCTTTTACTTTTCCTGTTTCTTTAATGCTAAATCAGCGATAATTTTCTTGATCTCCGCTTTTTTATCGCTCGGAAGCTCTTTGCGAAGCAACCGTGTCATAGTAGGTTCACTTATGCCAAGCTTATCTGCAACCGCATAAAGGAATACGCCTGCTTGCTTTGCTGTTTCTCTAATGTCGGTATTACACATTTTAATTCACTCCTTCCTTAAAAATGATGATTGACTTCTTTGAAAATTTGTGCTATAATCTGTATGATGATTGTTGCATTTTTATTATATAGCAACAGCCTGTGCTTGTCAATAGTTTGTTGCGAAAAAATATAATTGCAACAAAAATGCGCATGACTATTTTCAATTTAAGGAGTGGCAACAAATGGAAACAAAAGAAATTTTTGCAAAGCGCCTTGTTAAGTTACGGGAAGAAAAGGAAATCACCCAACAAACTTTAGCTGATGATTTAGGAATAACAAGACAAAGCTTAAGCCTTTATGAAAAGGCAGAACGCACAATAAACATTGACCTTATTGTAAAAATAGCAGATTATTTTGATGTATCTACCGATTATCTTTTAGGACGTACAACAAACAAAACAACTGATATCGATTTACAAGCCGTATGTGACTATACAGGTCTTTCAGAAAAAGCGATTATATTTTTGCACACTTTGAGTAATAGGGCAAAAGGAATTGAGATTTCACCCACATATTCACAGGAAATTAACGATATAGAAAATTTTGTTGCTGAACAAAATTATAAATTGTCCGAATTGCTAT
>DNUB01000132.1:0-8917 GCA_003508605.1 Oscillospiraceae bacterium
AGTAAAAAAGCCCACCGCAAGGTGCAAAACACTGTTGATAAATTCATTTTTCTTATTGACTTTTGAAAAAAAATATGGTAAACTTTAAATCGGTATTTGAATATAATGTTAATGGAATATATTAAAAGACATTGAACGATCAGAGTATCCTGAACAAGCGAATTTCAGAGAGCGGCAGACGGTGTGACTGCCGTATTCCTGTCAGGGGAAGGTGCGGTCGGGAGTCGATAAAGGGAAATGTTTAGTATCTTTATCCGTAAGCCTGCGTTAAAGGTTTTCTGTGGCGAGATTTCGGATTTATGCCGCAGAAATTGAGCCTAAGTTTTTAGGAAAACCGAAGTGGAACCGAGGTTTAGCACCGCCTTCGCATTGTGCGAGGACGGTTTTATTTTTGTACGTCAATAAATAAGTAAACAATAAATTTTTGACGCTTTCGTAAGAAGCTGTAAATGCTTATAAAAAAAGGTGAATATATGTTCGATAAACTGAAACAGGAGCTTGATTCGATAATTGAGCGTGATCCTGCCGCAAAAAGCAGGCTGGAGGTTTATTTTCTTTATCCGAGCTTTAAGGCGATAAGGGCTTACCGCAGGGCGCACAAGCATTATTTAAAGGGACACTTTTTCCGTGCCCGTGCCATAAGCCAGCGTGCCTTGAGAAAAACAGGAATAGAAATACATCCGGGAGCAAAAATAGGAAAGAACTTTTTTATCGATCACGGCAGCGGGGTTGTAATAGGCGAAACTACCGAAATAGGCGATAACTGTACCGTATATCAGGGAGTGACCTTAGGCGGTACAGGCAAGGAAACGGGCAAACGCCACCCTACCTTGGGAAACAACGTTATGGTGGGAGCGGGAGCAAGAGTTTTAGGTCCTTTTAAGGTAGGCGATAACAGTAAAATAGCCGCAAATGCGGTGGTGTTAAGCGAAGTGCCGCCTAACAGCACCGCAGTGGGCGTTCCTGCAAGAGTGGTTAAAATCAACGGTGTGCGCACGGGAGACTTGGATCAGATACATTTTCCCGATCCCGTATCTCAGGAAATGTGCGGCATAAAAAGAGAGCTGGATAAGCTTATGGAAGAAATCGAAAAGTAACAGCCCTTATTTATGACCATATACGAATTTTTAAGCAAATTGCCAAAAATAAAAAATGTATGTAAAAAGAAAGGATAAAGTTATGCGTATCTATAACACAATGACAAGACAAAAGGAAGAGCTTAAGCCTATTCATGAAAACAACGTGAATATTTACTGCTGCGGTCCTACCGTTTATAACCTGATCCATGTGGGCAATGCCCGTGCGCTTTGCGTTTTCGATGTTCTGCGCAGATACCTCGGATACAGGGGATATAATGTTAAATACATTCAGAATTTCACCGATGTAGATGATAAAATAATACGCATTGCAAATGAAAAAAAGGTATCTCCCTTTGACCATGCCGAAGCCATGATCAAGGAGTATTTTACGGACGCTCACGGCTTGAACATCATGGACGCAGACATTCATCCAAAGGCTACGGAAAGCATAGACATTATACTCGATATGATCAAAACGCTTATAGATAAGGGATATGCCTATCAAAGCGGCAGCGACGTTTATTTTGCCGCCAACAAGGACGAAAATTACGGCAAGCTTTCCCATATGCCCCTTGACGAGCTCAGGGAGGGTGCAAGCCAGCGTGTGGATAAAACGGAGCAAAAGAGAGATCCGATGGATTTTGCGGTTTGGAAGGGTGCAAAGGAGGGCGAGCCTTATTGGGATTCCCCTTACGGAAAGGGCAGACCCGGCTGGCATATAGAATGCAGCGCAATGTCAAGCCATTATGTGGGCGGTACTCTTGACATTCACGGAGCCGGTGCGGATCTTATTTTCCCTCATAATGAAAACGAAATCGCACAATCCGAATGCGCCAACGGATATCCCTTAGCTAATATCTGGATGCACAACGGAATGTTAAACGTGGATAACCGCAAAATGAGCAAGTCTAAGGGAAACTTTTTCCTTGTGCGTGAGCTTTCCGAAAAATTCGGATATGAGCCGATAAGATTTATGCTGCTCAGCGTGCAGTACCGAGTTCAGCTTAACTATACCTTGGAGGTAATGGAAAGCGCAGTTGCTTCTCTCGACCGCCTCAAAACCTGCAAAAGGGCACTGGAAAAGGCAATCGAAGCGGCAAAGGAAGGAGAAGCCTCCGAGAAGATCATAAGCATTGCCCAAAAGAGAAAGCAGCAGTTTATTGACGCTATGGACGACGATATGAATACCGCAGACGGTATAACGGCGGTATTTGAGCTGGTTCGTGAGATTAACACCGCAATTTTAGACAAGGACATTTCAAGAGCTTCCCTCGAATGCCTTAAGGAAACCTTTAACGAATTGGTTGGCGTATTGGGCATTTTGTATGAAAAGGAAGAGGAAATTCCCCGGGAAATCCTGGATCTGGTTGAAAAGCGCAAGGAAGCAAGAAAAAATAAGGATTTTGCTTTGGCGGACAGCATTCGTGACCAAATTTCCTCTAAAGGCTATATTGTTGAGGAAACAAGGCAGGGAGTAAACATTAAGAAGATCAATTAAGGCTGTGAAAGCAAATCAGAGCATGTCCCTTAAAGAACATGCTCTGATTATTTTGTATACCTTAGTAAGGCAAAAATGTTTTTAATGACTATAACCTGTCACTAAGAGGTTTATATTACTTTCTCCTTCTTGCAATTACAATTGCGGCAGCGGCGGCAATTGAGGGGACAAACGCAATAGCTAAGCCGGTAGGCTTATTTTCTCCTTTATTGTCACCGTTATTTTCTCCGCTGTCGGAAGCTGTGGGTTGTGTGCCTTCACTTTCCGCTGTTTCGGACTCGCCGGGTTCATCGGAGGAATTTGTCGAAGCGTCGGTTTCTTTGCTTTCCTCAGTAGAGGTGTTTTCCTCTGAAGAAGTGATCTCCTCTGCCTTGGGTGTATATGTAAGTGTGAAATTAGTTGTTTTTCCGTTGCCGAGATCATAAGCGTACAGGATTTCGTTTTCATCGGCAATATCGTTAAAGTTGACAAGCTTTCCGTCCTTTAGCTCTGCGCCTACAAAATGACCGTCTACTACTTTGCTGAGATCGAAGCCGTATTGCTCCAGCTCCTTAAGGTCAAATTCGCTGCATTCGCCCAAATCGTACTTATTTCCCACCGACGGATATTCGGAGGTTATCAGAGGATTATTTGACAAGTCAAGAGAGGTAAGCTGATTATAACCGCAGTCTAAAGACGTAAGCTTTGTGTTTTTAGATAAATCAATGGTTTTAAGCTTATTGAAGCTGCAATTAAGAGAAGTAAGAGCGACGTTTTGGCTTACATCCAATTCGGTGATCTCGTTGTTGAAGCAGCCTAATTTTTCCAGATTCACATTTGCGCTTATATCCAGCGAAGTTAAACCGCAGGCGGCAGCTTCAAGATAGTTAAGCTTGGCATTATTTGATAAATCGAGATTTTCATATTTATTGCCGCCGCCCTCAGTACTAAAATTTCCGGCAATTAACATTATAAGCTCGGTGTTATCGGTCACGTCCAAGGAAGTAAGCTTGTTATCAGAGCAGGAAAGAATCTGAAGCTCCTTCAAGGCTGCCACATCAAGCTCGGCAATATCATTTTCATTACAGGAAAGCTTATTAAGCTTGGTGAAAAGCTCCACTCCTTTAAGGGAAGCGATCTTCTTTCCGTTAACATCAATTGAGGTAACCGCCGCAATTTCAGTGCTGTCCAAGGAACCGTTTTTATCTTTGTCAAACTGTTCAACATAAGCTCTAAAAGCATCGTCGGGAAAAATCTCTTCATTGATTGCTGTCCCATTATCGGAAGCTTCGGCAAATGAGGATATTGCAAAAAGTGAAGCTCCGACAGCAATTCCCGTAACATATGCAAAAATGGTTTTTTTCTTCATGATATACTCCTTATAGAATTATTTAATCAAGAGTATAACATATAAAAACACTAAAGTCAAGCTTTTAAATACTTATGCTCAAAGCCGCCGTATTCAGCCGTTATTCTCCAAAACGGCCATACCGCACCTAATTCCGTCAACCGCCGCCGAAACGATGCCTCCCGCATATCCCGCCCCTTCGCCGCAGGGGTAAAGTCCCCTGACGGAAACACTTTCGAGAGTTTCTCCTCTTGTGATCCTTACGGGAGAGGAGCTTCGGGTTTCGGGACCGGTCAGAATGGCTTCATTATCGTCAAAGCAGGATATTTTTTTTGCAAACAAGGGCAGTGCTTCTTTTATGCTGTCAACCGCATATTCGGGCAAATATTCCTGAGGCATTACAAAGGAAACTCCGGGACGGTAGGTGGGCTTAACCCTGCCTATTTCAAAATCCGAGGTTCTGTTTAAAAGCTTTCCCACATTGACGACGGGAGCGTTGCAGATTTTTCCCGCCTTAACAAAGGCGGCTTTTTCAATTTTTCTTTGCAGATCCGCACCCGCCAAAACCTCAGTGTTTCCGAAATCCTTTGGGGTTATGCCTACCAGAACGGCGCTGTTGGCGTTTTTACCGCTTCTGCTGTAATAGCTCATACCGTTGGTGACTATTGTTTCCCTTTCCGAGGAGGAGGCGACGACCTGTCCGCCGGGACACATGCAAAACGTATAAACCCCTCTTCCGTCAGACAGGTGCACCGCCGCCTTATAATCGGCAATCAGCCCCTTTGGAGCATTTTCTCCGAACATGGAACGGTTAATATCCTTCTGCAAATGTTCAATTCTCATGCCTATGGAAAAAGCCTTTTGCTCCATGGCGACGGATTTGTTCAGCAGCATTTCAAAGGTATCCCGTGCGCTGTGACCTGATGCCAAAATCAAATTGTCCGTTTCAATTTCAACAGTATTTCCGTTTTTTACGTAACTGATCGCACATAATCTGCCGTTTTTAACCGAAAAGTCGCAAAATTTAGCTCCGAATATTACTTCCCCGCCTAATGAGATTATTTTCCTGCGCAGGTTTTTAACGGTTAAAAGCAGTTTATCGGTGCCGATATGCGGTTTTGACTGATACAGTATTTCTTTCGGCGCACCGCATTCCGCAAAATCCCGCAGAACCTGGCTGATTAAAGGACTGTGTGTTCCCGTATTCAGCTTTCCGTCGGAAAACGCTCCTGCGCCGCCTTCGCCGAACTGCACGTTGCACTCCTCGTCAAGCTGTCCCGTCTGCCAAAAAAGCTCGTTTTTCCTCTTTCGTGTATCCACGTCAAGTCCTCTTTCGAGAACAATCGGGCGGCTGCCGCTTCTGGCAAGGGTAAGCGCAGCAAAAATCCCCCCGGGACCGAAGCCCACCACAACAGGGCGTTTTTGCAGCTTTTTGGCAGGTATTTCCAATGGCTTAAAGGGCAGATATTCTTCAAATCCCGCTTTTAAAAGCTTTTCTTCTCCCCTTGTTTCCGCCGCTAAGGACAAAACATAGCGGATATCGGATTTTTTTCTGGCGTCAAGGGATTTTTTCAGTATGATTATCGACAGAACGTCCTCCGTGCCGCAGCCGATCCTCCTTGCTGCAGCCCGCTTTAAAGCTTCCCCGTCATAATTTATCGGCATGGTGATTCCGCTGATTTTTATCATGGCTTTTTTCCTTTTCCGAAAGCAGCTTTGCAGCCGCTTTTCCCGCTTTTATTCCCGAAGCAAAGGCAAAGTGCAGATTATAACCGCCGCAGTCGCCCCAAACGTCAATTATTTCTCCCGCAAAAAACAAGCCTTTAATTTTTCTTGACATAAGGCTTTCGTCTATTTCAGAGCCGGCAATTCCTCCTGCCGTAACCTGTGCGCCCGAAAAATCGGCTCTTCCCGTTATCTTAAATTTCAGATCCTTGGTAAGGGCGGCAAGCCGCTTTAAATCGGTGTAATCGGGTGCGTCGGTACGTACCGAGGGGGAGATACCGGCTTTTTTAAGAAGGAAGAGGGCAATTTTTCTGTTAAAAATACCGCTGAACATCTCTTCCGGTAAATTGCCGCTTCGATTCCTGCGCACACTCAGAAGCATTTCATATACATCGTGAAGGGTATGATCGGGAAGAAGGTCAAGACTGACGACCGCATTTTTTTCGCCGTCGGGAAGAGCGGCTGAAAGGTTAAAAATACAGATTCCCGACAGTCCGCTTTTGGTAAACTGAACCTCTCCTCTCTCCCTTTTTTCAAGCTGCCCGTCAACGAAAAGAGAAGCTCCGCATTTGCTCCTTACTCCCTCAAGTGTCTTTGTGCCGTCCGCAAGCAGCGAACAAAGTGCGGGGTAAGGCTTGGAGACGCTTATACCTAACCCTTCGGCAAGAGAAAAGCCGCTGCCGTCGCTTCCGTGAACCGCCGCCGCACAGCCTCCGCAGGCCAGCACTGCCGCACCGCAGTGTATTTCATGCTCCCCCGCTTTTATGATAAATCCGTTTTCGCTTTCGGCGATGGAGGTACACCGAGCTTCGGTGAAGATCCCAACCCTGCCGCTTTTCTCTGCGCCCAGCCTTAAGGCGTCAAGGACTGAGGATGCGGTGTTTGAAAGAGGATAAATCCTGCCCGCTGAATCACAGAAGGTGTACATTCCCAGCCCTTCAAAGAATGGTCTTAAATCGGGATATTCCTCTAAAACGGGCTTAACGTTAAAGCTGCCATGGTAAAAGTCCTCGGATATATTTCGGCTGCTTAAATTGCATCTTCCGTTTCCCGTTACGGGGAGCTTTTTGCCTATTCTGTTCATTCTGTCTATAACGGCAATGCTTTTACAGCCGCTTTCCGCCGCCGAAACCGCACAGGCAAGTCCGGCCGCTCCGCCGCCGATCACAGCCAAATCAAATCTCTTTTTCATTTTATACCGCACCCTTTCTCTGCCAAAAGCCCTTAAAATAGAAGGTTAAGGAAAGGCAGGCGGAAACTCCCCAGCCTATCGGCCATGACCACCACACGCCGTCAACCCCCATAAATCCCGAAAGCAAATATGCGAGAACGACCCTTAAAATTAAATCGGTAAAGGTGGATATCATAAAGAAAACCATAGTACCCGACCCTCTGAGTACATTGTCGGCGATCAGCTTAGCACATACCGCAAAGTAAAAGGGAGACGTTATCCTTAAAAAGCTTCTTCCCGTTTCAATAATCGTCGGCGTGGGATTTTCCGCAAAAAGTCCTATAAGCTGATCAGGAAAAATAACGCTTATCAGGCTTATAATTACCGCAACGGTTTCAGCTATCAATAAGCCTGCTTTAAATCCGCTCCTTACTCTTTCATTTTTTCCCGCACCTAAGTTTTGTCCCGTGTAGCTGCTTACCCCTCCTGCAAGGGTTGTAAACATAGTTACGGAGAAGGTGTTAAGCTTTACCGCAGCGGCATAAGCGGCGGTAACGGCGGTTATGTCAAAGCTGTTTATAAGGCTTTGAATAAACAGATTGCCTACCGATACAAAGCTTTGCTGAAATATTCCCGGAATCGCAAGCCTTGAAATTCTTTTAAGTATGCTTAAGGAGAAAAACTTAGGCTTCGAAGGGGTCTCAACCTTTTTAATACGAGCCAAAAGAATTGCCGCAGCAATAACCGAAGCAAATCCCTGTGCGATAAGGGTGGCAAGTGCCAAAGCCCCCACTCCCATATTGCATAGATTTACAAGCAGCAAATCTAAAATCACGTTTCCGCCCGATGAGCAGACAAGCAGTATCAAGGGAGTTTTGGAGTCGCCCAAGGAAGAAAAGACGCAGGTAGCCACATTATACAGAAACAGAAAAGGAAGACCGAAGGTATATATTCGCAGATAGCTTGCCGAATCGGATAAAATGTCCGCATTCGTATTGAGAAGCTTTAGCATGGGCGTGCAGAAGACCGTTCCCAAAAGGGTAAGAATAAGGCTTAAGGCGGATATGGCTGTAAAGGAGGTAAAAACGGCGGTCTTCATATCCGAAAGCTTTTTTTCTCCGAAAAGGTGGCTTATCAGCACCGATGCGCCGTTGGTAGAGCCTAAGGCGATTGCCATAAAGATCATGGTTATGGGGAATGACGAGCCTACCGCCGCAAGCGCTTCCTCGCCCAAGCACCGTCCTGCAATTACAGTATCGGCAATATTGTAAAGCTGCTGAAATACTGCGCTTAAAAGCAGCGGCATACTGAATTTCAGAAGTACACTGCGGGGCTTTCCCACAGTCATATCGGTAATCATCTGTTTCTTCCCCCGTATAGATAATGCTTTATATTTTATTATATTACTTTTTCAAACTGCTGTAAAGAAAATACAGCACAAAACTTTTAAAGGAAGCGGTAATTTTTTGTAGATTATTGCTTTGCCTTAATTTCAATCTCTTTAAGATTGACGCAATAGCCGCAGTTTAAAAAGATCGGCATAAAGCATATTTCCGAATTTTTTTGTTTTTTGTTATTTTCGGTATTGACTTTTTAAACGGGAATAGTTATAATTATTTGTGAAAACAAGAGGTAAAATATGGAAAAATATACATATTGAATTATTATGGTCATTGGACTTTTGATATTGTTCCTTGACTGTAATTTTATATAATTAAATTCAAAAAGAAAAAGGAGAACAAAGCTATGAAGAAGTTTATTTGCCCTATTTGCGGATATGTTCATGAAGGAAACCAGCCTCCCGAAAAATGTCCTCAGTGCGGCTGCCCCGCCGAAAAGTTCAAGGAGCAGGGCGGAGAAGAGCTGACATTTGCCTGCGAGCATGAGGTTGGTATTGCCAAGGATCTTGACCCCGCTGTTGTAGAGGGTCTGAGAATGAATTTTTCCGGTGAATGCACCGAGGTAGGCATGTATCTTGCTATGTCAAGAGTAGCTGACAGGGAGGGTTATCCCGAGGTTGCGGAAGCCTATAAGAGAATTGCTTTTGAAGAGGCTGAGCATGCCGCTAAGTTTGCAGAGCTTTTGGGAGAGGTTGTTACCGATTCCACCAAGAAGAA
>DNUB01000132.1:9216-9355 GCA_003508605.1 Oscillospiraceae bacterium
TGTTACCGATTCCACCAAGAAGAATCTCGAGCTTCGTGTTGCCGCTGAGCATGGCGCAACCGCAGGCAAGCTTGATTTGGCTAAAAAGGCTAAGGAGCTGGGTTATGACGCCGTTCATGACACCGTTCATGAAATGGCT
>DNUB01000132.1:9686-12957 GCA_003508605.1 Oscillospiraceae bacterium
GACGAGGCAAGACACGGCAAGGCATTTAACGGTCTTTTGAAGAGATATTTTTAATTTAAGGTATCTCTAAAAATCGTTCTATGCTATTCTTTAACCGAATTGCAGACTTTGTCCGCAATTTGATTCTGCAGTGCTTTAGCACTGCAGGGCGGCAATGCCGCCACAGGCTGTAGAAAAAGTACGAACCTTTCTTTTTCGGAATGAAATGGGTCTTAATTGAGATAATAGCCTAAAAATCGGGCGGAGCAATGCTCCTCCCGATTTTTGTTTTTGGCGGCTTGCCGACGAAATTATTCACTGTATGAAAAGCTGAAAGTAATTGCGGAAATCCATAATATTCCGAAGGCTAACAGCAAAAAACAATCAGCCTTGTCGTTTCAAGCATTTTATTTAACATATTCGTTCACCCCTTTCATAAATACCCTGCAAGATATTCTGTATGAAAAACAGAACATTGCAAGCGCAATAAAGGGAATAAGACTTTTGATCACCGCTGATATGCTGCTCCCGTTTCCATTTATAAACCAAACCGCAAAATCAACTATCTTTTTGCGGTCACCGTCCGACAGCAGGCTGAAAACCGTAACCCCTGCCGTACACAGCAATAGCATTACAGTCATCTTAACCATACTTCCCTTTTTTGAGCCGTACCGCACCGTAAAGGGAATATCAAATGCGCTGATTACCATAAGTACAAATACTCCCCATGTGTAAAACGACTGCATACTTGCCGCAAGCTCCTTGCCCGTAACAATATAATTCAAGGTCTCAAGCAGCTTATCTGAAAAAAGCCCGAAAATCATGTAAATTAAATTCATTATAAGCGTTATCACATACTTATGGTACAAAAAGCCCCTCACACCATGGGGCGTAGTAACAATGAAATATGTCCAAAGCTTTTTGTCGTCGCCCTTGAACAGCTCGCTCATCAAACCGCTTGCAGCGAATATTCCGCATGCGCACATAAGCATACGTATTATGGAATTTGTGGGTGCTTCAAAAAGCTTGTCTGTGCCCGCGCCCTTCGCAATAAAATCAATAGCCGAAAAACAGAACGGGAACGCAGTCAGCAACAGAGGACAAATTGCCGCAAGAATAAGCATAGTTCGGTTTTGCTTCAATTCCTTGTACAACAGACCTGTTATGCCCTTGGCTTTTGCGGGCAGCGGGGTTAGGGATATTTCGGCAGTATCCTTTTTTGTTTTTGCGGTATTCCGACACGCCGTTCGGAGACTGTGATACGCCGTAAAAAAGCTTGCTGCCATCGCCGCAATCAGCAGCGGCACAGCCCATACCAGTGCCCCCGCCGTAAATACGGGCAGCCTGAAAAGCAATCCGCTTCCGTCAGGCTTTAAAAGATCCGCACCGCCTGCAAGAAAAATGACGACGGCTGTAACAGCGAGGAGACCCGTCACCGTCAGACCCGCAGCAGTCTGTGCCTTTTTTATTTCGGATCGGTTTCGAACTCTAAGCGTGAAAATATTGTTTGGAAGAGAACCGATTATCATTGCCGCAATTACGACCATATGCCATACAAAATAATTTGCGCCGAAGGGCTTACCGACATAGGCGCATATCGCTGCCCCGCCGCAAAGGCTTATGGCTGTGCCTGCAATGCATATCAACGCTCTGCGGAAAAATCTTGCCGCCGTGCGTTCAAGGGGAGTTATCGGCAAAGCATAGGAATAGATCAGCCAGCCCGAATTGATATCCGCCTTAAAAACCTCGTCTAAAAGCAAGGGCATAGCTCCGATAAGCGCAGTCATCATGATAATAACATCCGAAGTTGTCAACAGCTCTTCTTTTGCAGATCCGTTTGAAGCCAGCGAAAGCAGCATTCCCCACGTCAGCGCTATCCAAGCAAGCATAAGTCCGAATTGCAGAATAATACCCTTTCTTGAAATCCGCAGCTCACAAAACATCAGCGACAGCAGTTTCATCACGACCACCCCATTTCGCCCTTGTGAACATAGTAGAGCATTATATCGTCGAGGCTTGCAGGATCTATCACCGCTCCGCCGTATTTGCAGTACCCATTCCCCCGATCGGAGATCATTACCTCCGTGCCAAATTCATTTTTTCGCACGCTGATTACATCGACAGGATCAATATTCCCGATTTCGTCCCTGCCGCATTTTAAAATACCGTGGGTTTCGAGTATTACGTCCTTGCAGCCGGTCAGGAGTATCCTGCCCTTATCAATAAAGGTAACGCTGTCGGCAATTTTTTCAAGATCGCCTGTTATATGTGAGGACATAAGTATTGAACGCTCGCCGTCACGCAGATACTCCATAAATATATGTAATATCTCGTCACGCACAACAGGATCAAGTCCCGTTGTAGCCTCGTCCATAACAAGCAGCTCGGCATTATGCGACAGCGCACAGGCAATTTGCAGCTTCATTTTCATACCCTTGGAATATTGTCCGATCTTTTTTCTGAGCGGAAGCTTAAAACGGTCTAAGTATGCCGAATATACGGCGTTATCCCATTCGGGGTACAGCCCCTCGAATATTCGTGCCATATCCGCCGCATTAAACAGATCGTGAAAAGGAAGCTCGTCAAAAACCACGGCTATGCGTTTTTTGATCTTGATCTCGTCCTTGGTATGATCTAATCCTAACAGTCTTATCTCCCCTCCGTCAATATTTGTGATGTTAAGCAAGCTGCGGATCGTGGTGGTCTTTCCTGCACCGTTTTGTCCGATAAATCCCATAATGCTGCCTTTAGGCACATCAAAGCTGACATTGTCCAGCGTAAAGCCTTCATACCGCTTGGTTATGCCGCGTATTTCAACAGCATTTTCATATTCCTTCATATCATTCTCCTTCAGTAACCAGGTTCAGCAGCTCATGGAGCTCGTCCGCATTCAGTCCGATTTTTTTTGCCCTTTCGCCCGCTTCGGCAAGTAAAGCTTCGATAGCCTTTATCTGCTCCTCACGGAAAAGCTCCGCATTCTGCGCCTTTACAAAGGAGCCCTTCCCCGTGTACGATTCGATAAAGCCGTCCCTCTCCAACTCCTCATAAGCTCGCTTGGTGGTCATAAAGCTTATGCGAAGCTCTAACGCTAAATTGCGCATGGACGGCAGCATATCTCCCTCCTTAAGCTTGCCTTCAAGTATCAGTGTTTTGATTTGATCGGATATCTGCAAATAAATAGGCTTATTGCTTGAGTTGCTGATGATTATGTTCATTAAGTATCACTCCTTGTAGTATAATTGTATAACTACAATATATATAATTATATCATTTATGTTTTCTTTTGTCAATA
>DNUB01000197.1:0-141 GCA_003508605.1 Oscillospiraceae bacterium
AGAAATTTCAAAATATTTTCACGGATCAAATTTTATCCTTTAAGCCCCCGTGACTGTCTGTCCATATCCTCAACCACAATGTCAAATATTTCGCCCAAGGCAGAACAATATTCAAGCACCTTCCAAGGCTCATTGGTATGA
>DNUB01000197.1:447-3636 GCA_003508605.1 Oscillospiraceae bacterium
CCAAGGCTCATTGGTATGAAAGTGAATTTTTATAAGGGTATCATCTCCGACAGCCAAAAGGCTGTCGCCTTCAAAGTTTTGTCTGAAATAATCATTTATTTCGTCCTCGTCAAGTCCTGTCCCCTCAATTAAAAGCTGTGTATCATACTTAAACTCCAGCATATATTTTTTCTCCTTATACTGTTTTTTTATTTGCCTTGTCGTATTACAAATTTTTTATAAAAAAGCCACTCAAAAAATGAGCGGCTAAAAAATTATTTTCCCAAAACCTGCTTTGTAACCTTAACAATATTATCGGCACAAAGACCAAATTCTTTAAGCAATGCAGCAGCAGGACCGCTGTGACCGAACACGTCCTGAACGCCTATTTTAACAACGGGAACAGGAACCGTTTCGGTAACAACCTCGGAAACAGCACTGCCAAGACCGCCGATAACAGAATGCTCTTCAACGGTAACTATTTTTCCTGTTTCCTTAGCCGCTCTTACAATAATATCTCTGTCAATAGGCTTAATTGTGTGAATGTTAATAACACGGGCAGATATACCCTGCTCCGCTAAAGCCTTTGACGCTTCCATAGCTTCGTTTACCATAAGACCTGTTGCAATAATTGCAGCATCATTGCCGTCCTTTAACTGAATACCCTTTCCAACCTCAAACTTATAAGCTGCAGCGTCGTTAAATACGGGAACGGCAAGTCTGCCGAATCTCAAATACGTAGGTCCCTCATAATCAGCCATGGCCAAAACAGCCGCCTTTGCTTCCACATGGTCGGCAGGGTTTATAACAGTCATTCCCGGAATAGTTCTCATAAGAGAAATGTCCTCGTTGCACTGATGTGTTGCTCCGTCCTCTCCAACGGAAATGCCTGCGTGAGTTGCGCCTATCTTAACATTAAGGTGAGGATAGCCTATGCTGTTTCTTACAACCTCAAAGGCTCTGCCCGCCGCAAACATTGCAAAGCTGCTGGCAAACACCAATTTTCCCGTAGTTGCAATACCTGCCGCAACACCCATCATGTCCGCTTCCTGAATACCGCAGTCAAAGAAACGGTCGGGGCAAGCTTTTTTATAAATACCCGTTTTGGTAGCTGCCGCCAAATCTGCGTCAAGGACAATAAGATCGGGTCTTTTCTGTGCAAGCTCAACAAGAGCTTCACCGTAGCTTTCACGAGTTGCTTTCTTTTCCATTTATTTTATCCCCCTATCATTTTGTAAGCTCATCTAATTTTGCCTGTAACTCTGATATTGCTATTTTGTACTGTTCCTCATTGGGAGCGGTGCCATGCCATGAAACCTGATTTTCCATATAGCTTACGCCCTTGCCCTTGGTGGTTCTCAAAATTATCGCAACAGGCTGATTTGCGACTCTTTCGGCTTCGTCAAAAGCCTTTTCGATTTCGTTAAAATCATGACCGTCTATTACAATTACATGCCAGCCAAAAGCTCTGAACTTTTCGTCAATGGGGTAAGGACTCATAACCTCGCTTATCTTGCCGTCGATCTGAAGTCCGTTATTGTCGATTACCGCCACCAGATTATCAAGCTGATAGTGAGCGGCAAACATAGCAGCTTCCCAAACCTGACCTTCTTCCAGCTCTCCGTCGCCGAGAATTGTGTATACTCTATAAATATCATTATCAAGTTTTCCCGAAAGCGCCATACCGCAAGCGGCGGAAACGCCCTGACCCAAAGAGCCTGTGCTCATATCGACACCCGGAACCTTTCCCAGTACGGGATGACCCTGCAAATAGCTGTCAATATGTCTTAATGTCTTTAGATCCTCCACAGGGAAATATCCCCTGTTAGCAAGCACCGAATAAAGAGCGGGGGCAGTATGTCCTTTTGAAAGCACCAATCTGTCTCTGTCGGGCATCGACGGATTTTTAGGGTCGACGTTCATTCTGTTAAAATAAAGATAAGTCAGGGCGTCGCATACCGAAAGCGATCCGCCGGGATGTCCGCATTTTGCGTTGTAAACCCCCTCAATAATTCCTATTCTTACCTTTGCAGCAGTGATTTCAAGCTGCTTTTTGCGTTCCTGATCCATTTTAATACCGTTCCTTTCTGTTTTAAAATTATTTTCAACAGTATAATGTGATTATATATAAAATTAAACTAAAGACAATGCAAAGAAATCTTTAAAATAAAACTGTGCTCTTCCCTGACTTTGTGCTAAATATCCCACATTATCTTTTCGTTCTTCATTGTTGTATTCAACAATAACAGTTTGTTTTCCCACTGTGTCCGAAGCTTTATAGGATGGTCTTTCGGTCTGAATAATATAAGCAGGCATAACATAATCGTCTCCTGTTTCATATATCTTTTGCAGAGAAATAACTTTTAAATCCCTGCCGTTTAAAGTCACCTTAACATCTGAAAGCTCAAGCTCCGGCGAAATATCATTAACACACCTTTTTATGTGATTTATCTCCGTTTCATATTCTTTTCTATTAAGCGAAGGAAGAATCATAGGTCTGAACCAGAAAAACATTGTTCTTCCGCCGCCGTTGTTGCACCATTGGGCAAGTGAATAAACCTCACCGTTTCCGATTTTAAAGTTATGCTCCTCATCTCTGTCAATCAACATCTGCCAACTCCAATTTTCCAGGACAGTCTGCCCGTAGGCATGATCGCATACAAAAAAATTGTTATAAAAACCTTTGGGAACGATAACGGAATATTCACCCTCCCCATTGCTCCATACCGCCATTTCAGCGTAATCGCTTCCAAAAGCAATTCTTCTCAAAGCCACAAACGCAGGATAAGGGTTTCCGTTAAAATCAGTTATCTTTCCGTAAATTCTTGCATATTCGCATTTTATTATATCTGAATACTCTTTTTCGCCGACAAAAATTTTAACATGCATTTCATCGGGCAAATCCTTTACCTCTTTGGTAATGCTCTGGAAAACAAAGGCACAGTCATTACAAGTAATATCAAAAGCCTCTGTTGTTTCTTTATTGCAGTTTACTTCAAATTCTCTGCTGTAAATCTCTTCTTTTTCCTTTTTAGCAACAACTGAAATTTTAAAAGGATATAACAAATCCTCAAGCTCTGCATAAATGCCTAAATGTGATTTTGGAAAGCATACCTCAGGCTGAAGTATCTCGCTTTCACTCTGTCGGTTTTCAAACCACCAAGCATCAATTTTCATATTGTTCACCTCAATTAAACCTATTACTACATC
>DNUB01000197.1:3908-6735 GCA_003508605.1 Oscillospiraceae bacterium
AATTAAACCTATTACTACATTACATTATAACATCATTGTCAAAAAATTTTTCCTGAAAATCAACAGCCTGTTCAATCTCTTCCCTGCTGAACGTATAACCGTCCTTAGCCACTACCCATTTATCCTCAACATCGTTAAACCTGTGAATAACGGCAATCACTTTTCCGGCAAAATCGCTTACAGGATTATCCTCGCCCAAATAATACACATCCTGTTCAGCACCGTCACCGCCCAAAACACCCTCAACATATCCGTAATTTACAGGATAGTGTAAGCTGCTTACCCTTGGGTGAACCGAACCTAAGGGTCTGTCTATCTTTCCGGATACGGTTTTTCCTATAATGTGGGAAAAGTTTAAGTAAGAACTTTTCTCGTTTTTCAGTTTTGCATAAATATGATAATGCTTATTATTTTGTACAATCCCCTTTGAAATGCAGTTATCCACGTGTCTTACACTGATAAGCTCAAAATCGGGCTCAAACAGCCGCTTTATATCGTCTAAGTCCACAAAGAAATGGGGAACATTGTTTTCAGGGCCCTCCTCCTTCTTAATAACAGTATTTTCATCTATTTTCGGGTATTTTGCTTCTTTAAAAGAATAGGTGTCCTTTGAGCAAAGGGTCAGATAAATTTCACCGTCAGTCTTTAAAATATCCTTGATTTTTGAAAGGATCTGTGAAAAACCCTCTGAATCGGTATGAGAAATTGCAAGATATGAGAAGATGCAGTCAAAAGAATTTTCACGAAAAGGCAAATTAACCATATCGCAAGCTTTTGAAGTGATAATCAAGCCTTCCTTGCTTTCTGCCTCCCTTACCCTTTGCACGGCATATTCCGAAAAATCAACAGCGGTAACCTTAAACCCGTACCTTGCAAATAATATGGAATGTCTGCCAAGTCCGCAGCCTAAATCGAGAACAGAACGAAATCCCTGCCTTTTCCATTTTTCGCAGAAATAGTAGCTTTCCTCCGCAGGATCAAGCCATATGGACTGATCCGCCGACTGCCAATCCCAACCCTTTGATTTAACCATAAAACCTCACTGAAAACAATTTAAACCTTCTATTTTACAAAGCATCATTTCATAAAGCCGCATTATGCGGTGCATTAAAGCCTTTCTATGTAATCCACAACCTCTGCTATTGCCCCGCTGTTATTATCGCAAACCACCAAGTCCGCAGCGTTTTTCACCTCAGGCTGCGCCGAATCTACCGCCACGCCGAGCTTTGCCAGCTGAATAAGCTCCAAATCGTTATTATAATCGCCTACGCCCACGGTAAAAGCGTCTGTTCTGTCCATTATCCTTAAAAGCTGCCCGAAACCGCTGCCTTTGTTCACTCCTTCGGGAAGCATTTCGTAATAATGGTTTTCACTGCGTACCCAATGCGCACAGTCTAAAAATTCGGCTCTTGCATTAACATAGTCAATTATATTTTGAATAGCTTCGGGAGGATATGCAATTAACACCTTAAGCCAATCGGTGCTTTCTATTTCGTCAACTCCGCAAAGTATGGGCTGTACGGATTCAAGAGCTAAATGCTGCCTTTCAATTTCGTTTATTGACGGCACATAAACCTTATCCTCACAAAGAACCTCAACCGCTATATCGGGAAACTCCCTGATAAGCTCCTTGACAATATCCCTTGATGAAGGCTTTAAGCTGCTGTGCCACAAAAATTTATCTTCTTTAAAATCATAAACCGCAGAGCCGTTAAAAATAACCGCAGGAACATCCAAGCCCACGCGCTCCGCCACAGGATACGCCATTGAATATCCCCGCCCCGTTGCAAGGGTAAATGTACCGCCCTTACTGCGAAATCTGTTGATGGCGTTCATATCTTTCTCGGTTATTTTTTTCTCATCTGTCAGTAAAGTACCGTCCAAATCGGTCATAATTATTACTTTACCGAAATCCATTCCGATACCCTCCGCCTAAACTTTTTAATGAAAATACAAACTATAAATATAATATTATTATATTTCCTTTAGCCTTTTCCATTGATCAAAATCAAAATTTCCCTTTAGCAATTCTTCTTTATTGGCTCTTGCCATTTGTTTTTCCAAAGCATTGCTTCGCCGCATATTACTTCTGTCAAGAAATGCCATATCGGCTTTTTCAAGCTTCTCCGTTCTAAGTAGAACCTCGGCTATCCTTGTTCCGGAGAGCTTATCTGCGGAAAGCGAACACAAAAGAAAACGGATAGAGGAGTGAGTAAGGCTCTCGATATCGTTCAGCTTGTGCAGCTCATAAATCTTTAGCGCAAACAAGTTTGGAAGCTTACTGAAATCTGGAAGCTTTTCCACAGCAGGCAGGGACATCAGATAAAGCTTTTTTAATCCAACAGCATTTTCTAAAAAGGATAAATCCGAAAGCCTGCGCATTTGCATAATCTCCAAGTATTCTATTTTATCCGTCATCAGCGAGGAAAAGCCCGTATTTATCTGATTGTAAACAGACAGGCTTTTTAGAGCAGGAACGCAGAGTTTAGACAAATCGACATTTGCGGAAAGAATCATTTTTAAATCTGTCAGTTGTTTTAACTCCGAAATACCGTCAACATCTCCAATTTCTCCGTTTATAAAAAGCGTTTCAACATTGCTGTACTTCGATAAAAAATCAAGGTTGGCTTTTTTATTTCTTGAATAAATGCGCAAAAATTTAACTTTATCGGCAGCAAGACCTGCTAAATCAACAGTTGCTTCATTTTTACCGATTTCGATTGTGCCTATATTGTCACACATAATATTTCTCCTGCGCCGAATCAAAACATAGTATATTCCGCCGCCATAATAAGCTAATAATACAGCTTTTATTTAATGCTTTTCA
>DNUB01000272.1:0-2854 GCA_003508605.1 Oscillospiraceae bacterium
GGGGACATCGGATTTTGATTATTTCAAAAAATTCTCCCCCACGGATTTCCTCGGGCTAATTTTCCGCTCCCGCCATAAGAAGCTGCTCCACTATTTCGGTAAAGCCGGACTCGGAGGCGTAGTAAAGTGCGCTATGCTGCGCATTGTCCACTGCGTTCACGTCTGCGCCCTCTTCAATAAGCATGGCTGTAAAGTCGTTTTTGCCGTTCATGGCGGCAAGGATAAGCGGCGTTTCGCCGTCTGCCGTTTTTTCGTTGATATTTGCCCCTGCGGAAATCAAAGCCTTTCCTATAAACTGCTCTCCGTTGTTTGCGGCTATATGGAGGGGCAAAACTCCGTTGATATCGGCGCAGTCGGCTTTCGCTCCCGCCTTCAGCAAAAGCTCGGCAATGACGAGGTTGGACTGCTGCACCGCAATGATAAGAGGAGAAGCTCCGTTGTCGTTGAGCTTGTTTATATCCGCACCCTTTTCAATGAGCACCTTGACCACCTCGCCCTGACCGTTGAAGCAGGCATGGTGCAGGGAGGTATTTCCGAAGGAGTCCGTATGCTCTTCGTCTTTGGTGAGTGCCTTGACCAGCTCCCGCAGTCCCGCTTGCGTTGCATAATCGACGGCGGCGCAGTTGTTTTTGTCCTTAAGCTCGGTATCCACGTTTTCGTTTTGTATAAACTTAAGGGCGGCGTCGGTTTTTCTGTTCTGCGCCATAAGCATCAGAGGCGTCAAGCCCTCGAAATCGGTGCAGTTTACGTCAGCTCCCGAATTTACAAGCAGCGAAACTATCTCCGAGTTTCCCACTGCTGCCGCAAAGTGCAGGGGAGTACGGCTTCTTTGGTTTTCAAGCCCCGGGTCCGCTCCTCCCTCCAACAGCATTTTAGCTATATCTCGGGAATTTTTCATACAAGCGTAGATAAGAGGTGTGTTTCCGGATTCGTCCCGCTTGTTCACATCGATGCCGCCCCTTTTCAAAAAGGTTTGCACAACGCTTTTCTGATTATTTTTACAAGCCTGTAAAAGCATATTGTCAAGCTGCATATTTTTTTCCTTTCTCTGTAAAATCATATCATAAATTTATGCGGTACTGAGATAAAAAACGTTTCAGCGGAGCCGCTTCCCCGTCCCGTCCAAGCTCTGCAAGGCAAAGCGCCGTAAGTCTGCGCACCTGTATAAGTCCGTAACGTCCGAGGCTGACGGAGGAATCGGGATCAAGGGGAATAAGTCCTCCCCCGCCGCCGTTTTTTCCGTTAAGCTCAACTGCTTTAAACAGCAGCTTTTTATCTGCGATATCAAATTCCGGGGGATTGCCTAAAAGCTTTTCCGCATTTTTAAGCCGCTCAAGGGCTTTCTCCCATTCCTCCAAATAATAGAGGCATAAGCCGCAGTTAAATTCCGACGCAGGGTCGGAGCTGTCTTTAATATCCCCGCATATAAGCCATGCCGAGGGCAGGTCGCCCGAAGCAAGCGCACGGTAAAGCGCAGTGCCGCAGCGGGACAGATCCCCATTATTTTTACCGCCGGGATAATTCATCAAATCATCAGCTCCAATGCGTCGTTAAAGCCCCTTGCTGCGCAAATATCCGCTGCGCTTTCGCCCTCGTTGTTTTTAATATTAAAATCCGCTCCCGATTTTAAAAGCATACGGACCTGTTTTTCTCCGCCGTGCTTGCAGGCAAGCAAAAGAGGAGTATTGCCGCCGTTGTCCCGGGCGTTTATATCCGCTCCCGCCTTCACAAGAGCCTTTGCCGCCTGCTCGACGGTTTGTACCGCCAAGTGAAGCGGCGTGGTGCCGTCGTTGGCTGCTGCGTTTACGTTTGCGCCGTTTTCGATCAGCGCAAGGGTAATGGGAAGGCTGGTATAGGCGTTTGTTGCCTTGTATGGGGTATCCTTGCTTTCAAGAGCCTCCATAAGAACGGTATAGCCCCTTGAATCGGTTATGTCAAGGTTTTTCAGCATAGGTATGATGCTGCACTTTTTTTCAAAAATAGGGCTGCCGAAATGAGTCTCCTTAAGAAATCTGAAGGGGTAGTAGACAAGGGAAAAAACAGGCGGGCAGCCTTCGTTGTCGCATAAGGCTTCATCGGCGCCCTTTTCCAGAAGCAGCCTTACGGTATCCGCATCTCCGTGCCTGATTGCGGCGGCAAGGGGAGACAAGCCGCCGGTCTTTAGCCAATAGCCGTTGCCGCCCATAGGCTCTGTTCCCGCCCCGTTTACGTCCGAGCCGTTTTCTATAAGTGCCTTGGCTGTTTTTGGGCGATCCTTAAAAATCGCACGTATAAGAGGAGTAAGTCCGTATTTATCCGTATGGTCAAGCTGCGTCAGGTCATAATTTTCGGCTATGTACACAGCCAGCTCCTCGTCTCTTTCAACGGAGCGGATAAGCACATTGTCTCCGTCGGAGCTTTCGGAGTACACATCTGCGCCCAATTCCTCAAGCTTTTTAAATATTTCCGGCTTAATAAAGCTGTCGGCGCATTTTAAAATAAGGCATTCCTTTTTTAACAGCTTATAATTTATGTCAAAGCCTTTGGATATAAGATATTCGAGAAATTCTATTCCGCCTTGATCTCTTAAAGCCGAAACGGTAATGTCAATAAGCTTCTCAACATCATCATCGTCCTCAAAATCAATATCGTTCAGATGATTATCAACCACCTCGAAGGCCTTTTGCGGGCTGCCCTGCCAAAAACAGTTTTTAATTTCATTTGCAATTTGATAATCCATGAGCTGCTCCTTTTTTTAAACAAGTATGCTAAAATTTTAGCACAATGAGGAAAAATTGTCAATAAAAAACCGGCGGCGGTTCTGATGCGAAAATCACAATGAATTTATTAGCAGTTTTTCACCTTGCGGTGGGCT
>DNUB01000272.1:3122-3323 GCA_003508605.1 Oscillospiraceae bacterium
ACCTTGCGGTGGGCTGTTTTTTTATAATTGCTTTGGGTTTTGCAGCTGTGATCCTGCGGGGGGGTAAACTGCGTTTGGCTTTTTTACTGCGGTGGCTTTTTGAACTGCGTTTGGCTATATCTTTTAATAATTCTTTATGGTATATTTATGAGCTGCGCCCGCACCGCTGCCTTTACCGTCTTGCGACGAGGCACGCTCCCG
>DNUB01000280.1 GCA_003508605.1 Oscillospiraceae bacterium
CGGGAGCGTGCCTCGTCGCAAGACGGTAAAGGCAGCGGTGCGCCCGCAGGACGTAAAAATTACAAAAAAGCCAAACGCAGTTTAAAAAGCCAACGCAGTAAAAAATCCCCCGCAGGACCACACCCCACCGCAAGGTGAAAATGCTGTTAACAAATTCATTAAAATTTTCGAAGCAGAACCAATCCAACAAAAGATTTTGACTATTTTTTAATATAGTGATATAATGTATAAAGTATATAATCGCCCGATAATAATTGTACGGAAAAGAAAGGTATTTTAAAATGGCAGAAGAAAAATTCATATCGGACATTCGTGATTATTCCGAAAAATATAATATCGGTGAGCTTTTGGAAAAGGCGGAAAAAGCGGACGGCGAAGAGCTTATGACATATTTGTTTGCCGCAGTCTGCATTGCTGCGGAAAAGGGATTGAATCAGGTTCCCTTTGACGAACAGCTGTCGGCGGCAAGGGCACTGACCGAGGGCAGAATCATAGAAATGCCCACAGGAGAGGGAAAGACCCTTTGCGGAGTTTTTGCGGCGGCGTGGCACAAGCTTAAGGGCGAGAAAACTCATATTCTCACCTTTAACGATTATTTGGCGGAGCGTGACAGAAGCTGGATGAAGCCCGTTTACGACCTTTTGGGCATTGAAACGGCCTTTATTGCCGAAAAATCCACCCTCGACGAAAGAAAAGCCGCTTATAGGGCGGAGGTGCTTTATGTAAGCGCACGGGAGTGCTGCTTTGACTATCTGCGGGATTTTACGGCGCAGACCTCGGAGGAGGAAAGCGGACAAAGCTTTGAGGCGGCTATTGTTGACGAGGCCGATTCCCTTTTGATTGACGAAGCAAGAATACCCATGGTTGTGGCGGGAGAAACGGAGGCGGTGTACGACCCTGAGCTTGAAGAGGTCTCCGATTATGTAAAGACCCTTGATGAAGCCGATTACGAAATCAGTCTTGAAGCGGAAAGCGTTTTTCTCACAGACGAGGGAGCGGCAAAGACCGAGGAGCATTATAATATTGACAATATTTACGATGAGGAAAACGGCGGGCTTTTGTCTAAGATCAACGACTGCCTAAAGGCTTGGTTTTTCCTGCAGGAGGATAAGGACTATATAAGCAGAGACGGCAAAATCCTGCTTATAGATAAGTTTACGGGCAGAACGGCGGAAAACCGTCATTATCCCGGAACGCTGCAAACGGCGGTGGAATTGAAGCACGGTTTAAGAACCACCACAAGGGGTATTGTTATGGGCAGTATTGCCCTACAGTATTTTGTAAGGAAATATAAAAGCCTTGCGGCTATGACAGGCACTGCCGAAGCTTCAAAGGAGGAGTTTTTCCAAATCTACAATTTACAGCTTGAAAAAATCCCTCCCCACCTGCCAAGTCAAAGAGTCGACCACGATTTGGAAATATATTATGATACCGAGTCAAAATGGAACGGCGTTGCAAAAGCCGTATTGCAGGCGCACGAAAAGAATCAGCCCGTTTTGATAGGCACGGGCAGCATTGCCCAAAGCGAAACGCTGTATGAGCTTTTAAGGGAAAAGGGCTTGGAGGCGGCGGTGCTTAATGCCAAAAACGATAAGCAGGAAGCGGAAATTATCAGCAATGCGGGTATGCCGGGGGCTGTCACCATTTCCACCAATATGGCGGGAAGAGGCGTCGACATTAAGCTGGGGGGCAGTGACGAAGCACGCAGGGAGGAAGCGGTGAGCGCAGGAGGCTTGCTTGTGATTTCCACCTATATGCCCGAAAGCAGCCGAATCGTTCGTCAGCTTCTGGGGCGTTCGGGCCGACAGGGAGACAGAGGGGAAAGCAGGCGTTTTGTCGCCTTGGACGAGCCTGTTATGGAAAAATACAAGCTTACCTCTCTTTTGCCCCACAGCCATATCCCCCAGCCTACTAACAAGGTTATTGAGGACAAGGTGCTTTTAAGAGAGGTGGAGAGAATACAGCGTATCTCCGAGGGCGACTGCTTTGACGCCAGGGCAAGGCTTATGAAATTCACCATGATAGGCGAAAAGCACAGAGATCAGATTTTTTCCGCAAGGGCAAGGATTTTGGAGAGCGGCAGGTCGGAGCTTTGGAGCGGTGCGGAAAATTATGCCGAAGCTCTTGACAGGTTCGGCGGGGAAAAGCTGTCAGGACTTGAGCAGAAAACCGCCGTTGCCGCAATAAATAAGTTCTGGAGCGATTACCTTGAATACACCGAGGAGCTTAGAAGGGGCATTCACCTTGTTGAAGTAGGCGGCAAGAGTCCTTCGGAGGAGTACAATATTTCCGCAGAGGAATATTATCAGGGTATGGAAGAGGATCTGAAGGACTATATGGGGGAAAAATTAAACGAGCTTTTGGAAAAGGGCGAGGAGGGCTATACCATTGACGCACCCAAAAATATTCATACCTATCTTTTGGAGGACACGGGGGACGAGCTTAATAAAATGCCCTTGCTTTTGAACATATTTGACGAGGAAGAGGAAGCGAAGCCTCTGCCGAAAGCTCCCTCGGTGCTTGACGCTCCCGAGGAAAAGCCCGCCAAGGAAAAGAAGGGATTTTGGTTTTTTAAGAAAAAGCAGTAACGGAATATTTCGGAAAGCGGGCAAATAGCAGCACAGCTTCCCTAAAAGCAGTCAATAACCCGCAGAACTTTCTTAAAAGCGCACAGAAATCCGCACAACTTCCTTAAAAGCGGGCAAAAACCCGCACAACTGCTTTGACAGCACGAATTTCAAAAAGTGTCGGAATTTTC
>DNUB01000229.1:0-487 GCA_003508605.1 Oscillospiraceae bacterium
ATGTCCGCTTTCAGAGAAGCAGGCAGTATTTTTTCACATTCTTTTATATATTGCGCCTATTTATGCAAGCTTTCGGAAAAGCAACAGGGGAAATTTTTTCTTTGCGAAAAACCGCTTTTACGGTTCCCCATTACTCCTCCTCTAAGCTCTCCTCCTCGAAGCTGTCCTCCTCGTTTCTTTCCTCGATAAGCTTAGCCAGGGCTACCAGCTCCTCCTCGGTAAGGCTGACTCCCTTGCCCATTCTCTCATGATCGGGAGACCATTCTCTGATATCGTACTTGGGGTCGCGGTCGTTCCAGCTTACCATATTAAGCTCCTTGCGCCAGCCCTTGGCGTTTTCGGAGATAACTCCCAGTTCCTTTGTTATTTCATACTTAAATTCAGCAGCCATAATTGTTTTCCTTTCCTTTGTCCTTATTATCAATATCCTTTAAAAAATCCTTTAAAAATCCGTTCCGATACGGTTCAATGAGGGGCAATGCCCCGA
>DNUB01000229.1:807-1800 GCA_003508605.1 Oscillospiraceae bacterium
GGGGACATCGGATTTTGATTATTCCGCTTTCCGCCGTCTGACGGTCTTAACGCTTAGCCGGTTCGCCGCCCTGCATTCCCGCCAGCGCAGCGAAAACGCTGCCCATTTCCTCGTCGGCGTCAAGCACCGTATCAAATACCGCCTGAAACTTTGGGGGAATCCGCTTGTTAAGGTGATGCCTGCCGAAAAACCAGCGTTTAAAATCCACCTTTTCCCTTATCTGCTCCAAATATGTATTTACATGGTTTCTGTCGCTTTTTCCCAAATTTAAAAACTCGCTTATTTGTGCGGGAGGCTCATAGCTTACTATATAATCCACCCTGTTGCCGTGGGCGGCTAAATTGTCCAGCCCCTCCCTAAGCTCCTTATCGGTAGGTATCTCCATTCTCCAGCGGGTTTCCGCCGCCTTGTCCGAGGGGTTCAGATAGCTGTCGTTTTCCTCGCTTCTGCCGCCGCCGAAGGAAAAAATCTTTTTTCCGTCAATCTCAAAAACCTGTCCCCTTATAAGCTGCCGCAGATTGCCGCTGATTTTTCGGGTTTTTCCGCCCTGCCACATTTCCGTTTCATATTTCTGAAGCTCCTCGAAATTCTCGTGAACACCCTCTACAAAAAGAATATTGTATTTCTTTTTGCCCAACGCCTTAAGCCGCTTTTGCTCCGCCTTGGAGCCGTCCCATATAAATCCGAAATCGCCGCAGATTATCAGCGAGTCGTTCTTCCTAAGCTTTTTTACCGCCTTTTTGCCAAATCTGGTCATATCTCCGTGAGTATCGCCTGTTATAAGTATCAATGTGCAGAGCCGCTCCTTTCACGAAAATTCTATCTGCCCGCAAGCCCGATTTTTCAAAAAATCAAATCCGAGCCCGCCGCCGAAAATAAAAAAAACAGAGTTGCACAAAAAAATTACATAAAATGAATCACACAAAATAAATCAAACAAAAAGAATCACACAAAAAGCCGCACAAAATAAAATTATTACAAAATTATGAAATT
>DNUB01000229.1:2073-2441 GCA_003508605.1 Oscillospiraceae bacterium
ATTATGAAATTCGCAAAAACCTCTTTAATTCTTTTCCTTTTTTTGTTATAATAGCATTATGATAATGTGCAGCCCCGAAAAAACGGTTTTTGTATCGGTGCGCTTAAAGTATTATACCTCATAAAAGGAGTTTTGTCTATATGTCTGCTGTAAAAAAATCAAAAGGTATACTTTCGTTTTTTATGATTTTCGCCATTTTTATCGGCATTTCGTCATATAATAAAATAAACGCCGCCTTTGTTCCCGACGTGGAAAAAATCTACAGCGAAGGCGTTTATATGGTTAACCTCGATACGAATGTGGTTATTTACGCAAAAAACGAGCATCAGCGTTATTATCCCGCCTCCATCACCAAAATTATGACCGCC
>DNUB01000229.1:2744-6251 GCA_003508605.1 Oscillospiraceae bacterium
TCCATCACCAAAATTATGACCGCCATTGTGACCCTGGAAAACTGTCCCGATCTTAACGCAAAGGTGAGAGTAGGCTCCGACGCCATGAATGAATTTTGGGGCGACGATCTGAACAAAAGAGGCGCATCGACCTGCGCCTTTGAAATAGGACAGGACAACCTGACATATATGGACTGCCTTTACGGGCTTATGGTTTCCAGCGGCTGTGAGGCGGGAAACATTCTTGCACTTAACCTGTGCGACACGATAGAAGACTTTGTTGCCCTTATGAATAAAAAAGCGCAGGAGCTGGGCTGCGAGGACACCCATTTTGCCAACACTCACGGGCTTTGGGAGGAGGATAACTACACCACCGCCTACGATATGTACCTTATTACAAGATACGCATACGACCGTGTGCCGAAATTTATGGATATAAGCGATACCTACAGCTATCAGTTCCCCGCCAATGACAATAACCCCGACGGCTACACCAAATATAACACAAACCCGCTTATTTCCGCAAGCTCGGATTTTTACCTCGAATATGTGCACGGAGTAAAAACGGGAAGCATAGACGAGTATTACGACAAGGACGGAACGACCCACCCCGGCGGGCGCACCCTTGTATCCACCGCACAGAAAAACGGCTTTACCTATATTCTTGTAACGCTGCAGGCACCCTTTTACAACGAGAACAACGAAAAGTACAACTACAGCGCACTCGATCACTATAACCTTTATGAATGGGCATATAAAAGCTTTGTGTACAGCACCGTGGTTTCCGAAAACGAAATCTGCGCCGAGGTAAATGTGGAGCAGGGAGAAAACGACCGCCTGCAGCTGGTCTCAAGAAATCCGTTTACCACCATTATCCCGAAGGATTTAGCGGAGGGGGAGGAAAACGGAGACGCTTCAAATTCGTCCACAAGCCCCGTTCAGAAAAAGGTAACCCTTATGTATGACAATATAATAGCACCCGTGGAAAAGGGCGAGGTATTGGGAAAGCTGGAGATGATCTATCAGGGCGAGCTTGTCCAGACCATCGACCTTGTTGCCGCAAAATCCATAGAGCGTTCACAGGTAGCATACATAGCCGACAGAGCCAATTCCCTTACCGATACCTCCTGGTTTTTCCCGCTGCTGGTGCTTTTGGGCTTATGTATCGTTGCCCAGATTATACTTCATTCGGTACGCCGCAGAAAGCTTTTGCAGGAAGCAAGAAAAAGAGAAAGAATGCGCAGGAGAAACAGCTACAAATAACTTTACGGCAAATCCTTCCCGAGAGCGGGCATAAATCGGCGCTGCATTTCTGAAAGCGAGTATAAACCGGCGCAAAATCATTAAACCGCCGCCGGCTTTTAAAGAGAGCAAAACGCTTTTGCACTCCCCGCCGCCTGAATCCGCCAAAAAAGCCGCAAAGGAGCTTTGTTCGTTTTGAATAATTTTTACGGAGCTTGTTGTTTTTATGTTAAATATTACTTTGCTTACCGTGGGACGGATCAAGGAAGAACATTTCCGCAGGGCTTGCGAGGAATACGGAAAGATGCTGAGCGGATTTTGCCGTTTTTCGCAGGAATTTGTGCAGGCGGAAAAATTAAGCGGCGACCCCTCGGACAAGGAAATACAAATCGCCCTTAACAAGGAGGGGGAAAGCATACTCGGAAAAATCCCTCAAAACGCCTATACCGTAGCCATGTGCATAGAGGGCAGGGAAATGACAAGCCCGCAGCTGGCGTCGGAGCTGGAAAGGATATCCCTGAGGGGCAGCAATGTGTGCTTTATAATCGGCAGCTCCTTCGGACTTGGCGAAAGGGTAAAGGAGCGGGCGGATCTAAGGCTTTCCATGTCGAAAATGACCTTCCCCCATAATCTTGCAAGGGTAATGCTTATGGAACAGGTTTACAGAGCCTTGTCCATATCCGGCAACCGTAAATACCATAAATAAAAAATCACGGAAAATGCAGGAAAAGGAAATTTGCAGATGAAAAATTCAAGGCTGTACCCTTTTGTGTGTCTGATAACGGGCATAACAATAATTGCGGCAGGCATACTTATTTTGAATATAGGACAGCAGATGATGAACTTTATCTGTTTTTTGGGCGGCATTGTGGTGATGCTGCACTCTGCCTTCTGCGCCCTTGCGGTAATCGGAAAAAGGAAAACGCTGTCGGGAGATTCCGCCAAAAGCCTTTTAATAAGTGCTTTTATTAACCTTTGCGTAGGCGTCGCCGTGGTTTTTCTTCCTAAATTTAACCTTGTGCCCGTTTATATGATCTTTACGCTTTATATTCTTGTAAATGCCATAATCAAGCTTATTGACTACTTTATAGATAAGAGAGACAACGTTTCGGGACGGCTTAAGGAGCTTTTGCTGTTCGTTTTTTTCCTGACCTTTGCCGTGCTTATGATATTTGTTCCCGAAATGGGCAAGAGGGGCTTCTTGACCGTTGCGGGAATTTATTGTATAATATATGGTGCGTTTATGCTTTGGGATTTTGTGTTTCAATGTCTGCCCGAAAGCATACAGCGCAGGTTTAAAACAAAGCTGAGCCTGCCTATGCCCGTGCTTGTTTCCACATTAAGACCCTTCGTTAATTTAAAATCAAGGGAAAGGCTGAATACCCTCGACCCCGAAAAAGCCAAATCGGAAATGAAGCCCTTTTATCCCGAGGGCAAGGAAACGGCGATCCCTCCCGATATGGAGGTGCTCATACATGTGAGCAGCCGAGGCTACGGAATTATGGGACACTGCGATATCGCTTTTGAGGGGAAGGTATATTCCTACGGCTCCTACGATCTGGAATCCACCGCACTTTTCGGCACTATCGGCGACGGAATATTTCTCACCTGCCCCAAGGAGGATTATATAAGATTTTATGTGACTGCCACTCCCCGTGAAATTTACGGCTACGGCTTCAGGCTGACGGAGGAGCAAAAGCAGGCGGTAAGGCAGGAAATAGAAAGCATTATGGAAATGGTCTATCCCTGGAAGCCTCCCTTACAGGAGCTTTATGAAAAAGACTCCGAAATAAAGGGAGAAGCCGCCGCCGACTGGGGCAGCAAAAAGTGGAACTGCACCGGTGCGGATTTTTACAAATTTAAAAGCGGCAAAATGAAGACATACTTTGTGGTAACCTCAAACTGTGTAATGCTTGCGGATAAAATAGTAAAAAAGGCGTGCAAGGATATTAACATCAGCGACCCTACGGGGGTTTTTACGCCGGGGGAATACTTCGACTATTTGGAGCATCTGCTGGCAATGGTCGGCTCTCCCGTATTTTGCAGAACGATTTACAATAAGTATACTACGGCAGGCTGGAAATACACTCCCCGCATTCCCTATTCGTCGCCCGAGCTGGAAGCGATGACGGAGACGGAGGCCAACCGTATGGCTGTCGGAAAAAACAAAAGGAACAATAAGAATTTGTTATAATCAAAATCCGATGTCCCCCGCCTTTTGCGGCAAGCAAAAGGCATAGCATCATTAGGAGGCGGGTTCCATTCAGTCTTTCAGTGGGGGAGATA
>DNUB01000156.1 GCA_003508605.1 Oscillospiraceae bacterium
ACATATTAACATTATATAATATCTGTAACGATTTGTCAATATTTGTAAAAGGAAAGATCTGCTTCGAAAATCGCAATAAATTTATCAATAGTAATTTTCACCTTGCGGCGGGCTGTTTTTCTTAAAATTCTTTGAAATTCGCCTTTACCGTTTTGCAGCGGAGAACGCTCACGCCGGGCTTTTTGAACTGCGTTTGCTTTTATCCTTTACCGAATTTTTCTCGGTATAGTTTATTCAGCTTTTTTATAGGCTTCCGTTCCTCATTTTTCGGCAATTCTCCTATATTTAATATCGGCTTATGGCAGGTAAATCTTTAGCGGCACCGGGGAAAATCCCATTAAGACGCTTATAAAAACCTTGTTTGAGTAAAACGGGTTTTAGAGAATTGCTAAAGCTTCCCGACGCTTCTTGGACAATTTTTGTCAAGAAGGGCTCAAGGTCTTGCAACCGCAGGAAAAAAGTGGTAAAATAAAGGCAAAGCTTAGTTTATTTAAGGGAGGAAACAAAATGATCTGTAATGATATCCGGCTGCTGATAGATTATTCGATAAAAAACGGACTTATACAGCCCGTGGACGAAACGGTTATCAGAAATCAATATATGAATGTCTTCGGGCTTACCGACTGGGAAATTTGCGAATGTGACGACAAGGAATCCGACGGTATCTCCATTGATGAAATATTGAACCGTCTTGTGGATTACGCCTGCGAAAAAGGGATAATCGAAAATACCGCAAATAACAGGGATCTGTTTGACACAAAGCTTATGGGTATCGTAACGCCCCTGCCCCACGAGGTCTGCGATCGGTTTCAGCGCATATATAATTCCGTTTCACCCGAGGCGGCTTCCGACGAATATTATTCCTACAATAAAAAGGTAAATTATGTAAGAGCGGGACGAATCGCTAAAGATTTAAAGTGGAAATATAAATCGGAGTACGGCGATCTTGATATTACCGTTAACCGCTCCAAGCCCGAAAAAGATCCCAGAGATATAAAAAATGCCGCACAAAATAAATACTCCGCTTATCCTAAGTGCCAGCTTTGCCCCGAAAATGCCGGCTTCAGCGGAACTGCCACTCACCCCGCAAGGCAGAATTTAAGACCGATTCCCGTTAAAATTCACGGCGAGCCATGGCAGCTTCAGTATTCGCCCTACGGATATTATAACGAACACTGCATACTTTTTAACGAGCGGCATATACCTATGAAAATAGACGAAGCCGTTTTTGAAAAGCTTTTTGACTTCCTTGAATTTCTGCCACATTATTTTATAGGGTCAAATGCGGATTTGCCCATTGTGGGCGGTTCAATATTGAGTCACGAGCATTTTCAGGGGGGACGCTACACCTTCCCTATGGAAACCGCTCCTGTTGAAAGCAGATTTTTAATGTCGGAATTTCCCGATGTGGAGGCGGGAAGGGTCAAGTGGCCCATGTCCGTTATAAGACTGAGAGACCTTAACCGTACCCGTCTTGTAAAGGCTTGCAGCTATGTTCTTGACAAATGGCGCAGCTACACCGATGAAGCCGTGGGAATATTTGCCGAAACGGAGGGTGTTCCCCATAATACCGTTACCCCTATCGCAAGGCTTAAGGGAGATATATACGAATGCGACCTTGTTTTAAGAAATAATCTCACAACCGACGACAGACCCTTGGGAGTTTTTCACCCCAACCCCTCCCTGCACCATATTAAAAAGGAAAATATCGGACTTATCGAGGTTATGGGATTGGCCGTTCTTCCTTCAAGGCTTGCAGTGGAATTAAAGGCGGTTGAAAATGCGCTTTTGGAGAAAAGGGATTTAACAAAAGACCCGCTTACGGCAGCCCACAGTCAATGGGCGGAGGAAATACTCGGAAGGCATCCCGAATTTTCAAGGGAAAACGCCGAGGATATTATAAAATATGAGACGGGAAGGGTATTTGAAGAGGTTTTATGCGATTCGGGCGTGTTTAAACGCAGCGAGCAGGGTCAGAATGCCTTTGACAGATTTATTTGTACACAGCTGAAATAGCAGCAAAAGACTTATCGACGGATTTTAGGACGGTTTTCCTTTGTCGGAAATCGTCCTAAACGCTTATGGGCTCCTCTGAAAACCGGTTTGAAAAGCAAAAACGGGTGGAGCGAGTCGGCTGCAAGGAAAATCTCCTCGCAAGACCGTATGCCTTGCGAGGAGGTTTGACGCAGCAGGCAGTATGCTCCGCACGTCTTTGCTTAAACAAGATTTTTAGAGACGCCCTTATATTATGGCTATCTGAAAAGTCGCAATCAAAACAATAACTGTCGGTTAAAACGGGACAGGAAAAAACCATATCTTTCGCAACGATATCCGTAAAATGATATACCATCGATATAAACGGAGGAGGCTATGACAAAGCTTTTAATTAAACTGTTTATCGGAAAGGAAAATCCCGACCTTCCGAGCGCAAGAAAAAAATACGGTTTTTTATCGGGAATGACAGGTATCGCACTTAATGTTTGCCTTTTTATCGGCAAGCTTACGGCGGGTATTTTTTCGGGTTCAATATCGGTTATAGCCGACGCCTTAAACAATCTTTCCGACGCAGGCTCTTCAATAGTAAATATGGTGGGGTTTAAAATAGCCAATACTCCCCCCGACAGAGAACACCCCTTCGGACATGGCAGAGCGGAATATGTTTCGGGCTTGGTTATTTCTTTGATAATAATCCTTATGGGCTTTGAGCTTATACAAAGCTCCCTTGAAAAGATTTTTAAACCCGAAATGCCCAAAATAAGCGCATTTACCTTTATAATTCTTATTGCGTCGGTGTTGGTCAAGCTTTGGCTTTTTCTCTTTAACCGTAAATTAGGTAAAATAATAAACTCGGTTGCGCTTAAGGCAGTGGCGGCTGACAGTATTTCCGATGTTTTGGCTACTGCGGCGGTTATTGCGGGAATACTGGCGTCCCTTTTTTTCGATATCAGCATTGACGGATATACAGGTCTTATTGTGGCGGCTTTTATAATCCTTTCGGGGATAAAAACCGCAAAGGAAAGCCTTTCCTCTCTGCTTGGGCAAATGCCGGACAAAGAAACTGCGAAAAAGATACAAAGATGTGCCTGCAGCTATGAGGGCATTATAGGAATACACGATTTGATAATTCATAATTACGGTGCGGGAACAAGCTTTGTTTCCTTTCATGCAGAGGTGGATTCCGCTATGTCCCTGCCTTTGGCTCACGAGCTGATTGACAAAATAGAAACTGATTTTAAGGAAAAGTTTGGCTGCTTTGTCACCATTCACATAGATCCTGTGGACATCGGGGACAATGAAACGGCAAGTCTTTGCGGTCAGGTAAAGGATATAGTTAATAGAATAGATCAAGACCTTTCGATTCACGATTTCAGAGTGCTTAAAAGCGGCGTCGGCAGGTCGGTTATTTTTGATCTTGCCCTGCCCTATAACTATAAGCTTTCGGATATACAGGTCAAGAGTATGATAACTTCCGAAATAAAAGCTTCCTGTAATGTTTCCGAGGTTATTGTCTGCGCCGAAAGACAGCTGTCCGAACTTGACTAAATAAGCAAAATGTGGTAATATTACTTAAATAACGGTATTAGGGGCTATCTGAAAAGTCGCAATTTGC
>DNUB01000078.1:0-270 GCA_003508605.1 Oscillospiraceae bacterium
GGATATTTTCCCCACCTGATACCCGTATTCCTCAAGCTCCTTTTTGTATTTCAGGAAGGAATGGTCAATGGCTGTTCCCGATATTTCGGCTATTTCTTCAAAAAAAAGCTTGAAGGACTGAGTGCCTTTTGCCTGTACATATTTCCATAAAGCGTCATATTTGCTCATTATTTTTTCTCCTTTAGAGCGTGTTCACATAAAATCAATATGCAGATTTTCGAGCATAATTTTGTTGCCTGCAAGGCAAAATTTTGCAGGAATATTATCATA
>DNUB01000078.1:591-11664 GCA_003508605.1 Oscillospiraceae bacterium
TGAGCTTTATGTGAACACGCTCTACATCTGCCGTTCTGTAAAATGATACCGTAATTACTCGCAAGCCTTGGTAAAACACCGCTGCATCAGCCGTCAAGCCTCCGCCGTCTCCTTCATAGCCGACGTGCTTCTCTGCGCCATAACCAAACGGTAATAAACGCCCTTTCTTCCCATAAGCTCGGTGTGAGTGCCAATTTCGGCAACCTTGCCCTTATCGAGGACAATAAGCCTGTCCGCACTGCTTAAGGTTGAAAGCCTGTGAGCAATGGCAATAGTGGTTCTGCCCTTTATCAAACGGTTTAAAGCGGTCTGAATCTGCTTTTCCGTTTGCGTATCAAGGCTGGCTGTAGCCTCGTCCAAAATCAGTATTTTGGGGTTTCTTAAAATTGCTCTTGCAATAGCCACTCTCTGCCGCTCGCCTCCCGAAAGGCTGTAACCCTTTTCACCTACATAGGTGTTGTAGCCGTCGGGAAGTCTTGTTATAAAATCGTGACAGTCGGCTATCTTTGCCGCCGCTATAATTTCCTCAAAGGTGGCGTCGGGTCTTGAATAGGCTATATTCTCCATAACTGTGCCGTTAAAAAGGAAGGTTTCCTGCAAAACCACGCCTAATCTGCTGTGAAGCGATTCCGAGGACATTTCCCTCAAATCCGTTCCGTCAATTTTAATCGAACCGTAGGTGGGATCGTAAAGACGCATTATAAGGTTGATCAAGGTTGATTTGCCTACTCCCGAATGTCCTACTATACCTATCATTTCTCCCTGCTTGATCTCAAAGGAGATGTTTTTCAGTACGGGATTATAGGCAGTGTAGCCGAAGGAGACGTTTTCAAAGGTAATATTTCCCTCAATATCGCATTTTAAAGCATTTTCCGACTCCGTAAGATCTATAGGCTCGTCTAATATCTCAAATACCTTTCCCGCAGACACCATAGCCTGCGTCAGAGTTCGGGGCAGCTGAATCAGCCAGTAAACAGGTCCGTACATCATGGAGGCATAGCCCGTAAACTGCACAAATTCACCTAAGGTAATGGTCATACCCAAAACATAGCTTGCGCCGAAGTACAGCATAAGCATTTCTCCTGCCGCCAGAATATAGCGCATTATGGGGTACAGAAGATACCATGTGCATTCCGCTCTTTCAAGGTTTTTCGATACCTTATAGGATATGCCCTTGTATCTCTCTATTTCCCTTTCCTCGCTGCCATAGCTTTTTACTACCCTTGCGCCTGAAATTACATCATTAAGATATTTTGAGGAATCGCAGGTTTTTCTCCACCACCTGTTATAGCCTGCGCCGATTCTCTTCATTATCTTCTGAGCCGCCCAGCCCGCAGCGGGCAGGGGAATAACCACCATCAAGGCAAGCTTCCAGTTTGTAACAAACATTATCACCGCTATTACCGCAAGAGCGGCTACCATAAGTATCATTTGCCTGCCGTTGCCCGTCATAAAGTTCTGTAACGCTCTTGCGTCGTCGCTTAAGCGGCGGATAATTTCGCCTGAGGTGCGGCGGGAAAAGGACTTCATTGAAATAAGCTGAATTTTGTCAAACAAGTCCTTGCGCAAATCTCTTATAAATCTTGTGGAAAGCCTGATGTTTATTTTCCACGCCACAAAGTCAAAAAGGCAGGTTATTACCGACAAGACCACAATCATTGCCGCAATCTGTGCAAACAGGCTCAGATCCGCACCTTCGCCTGTTCCCACATCGTCAACTATCCGCTTGTACATCATAGGCATAATAATGTTTGCGCCGTAGGACAGAATTGCCAAAACCGTAACGGCAAAAAACGGTCCCTTGTAGCGCATCATTCTGTTAAGCAGCTTTTTCACCGTTCCCGAACGCTTTGCGCAGAACGGACATTCCGCCATGCCTTCGATTTTAGCTCCGCATTTGGGGCAGTTAGGCTCTTCCGTATCGCTGGTTTCCGACAGTTCTCCGGTTTTGGCGTAAAAATCAAGAATTTTTGCCAGCTCCGCAAAGCGGATATAATAGGTCTGGCTGAAGCAGCAGAAAAGCTCCCATTTACTGTTATCCCTGCGCCGTCCCCTGAGCATTGAGCTGCCCGACTGACGGAAAACCTCAAAGCTGTAAAAATCCTTTATCTCAAAGGTTTTTTCCAAGCCGTTTTCACCGTAAACGTACATTTTACTGCGATCGGCCATAAAGTGTCCTTTGGTAAGCTTGCCCTTTTCGGTAATGTCAAAGGGCAGGCTGAAAATTATTTCCTCGGAATTACCGCTGTAATCCCTCGGAAGTGATATTTTTAAATTCATAAATTATCAATCCTCGCTGTCAAGCCGCCGTTTTTCTGTAAATCCCGATCCCGCAGCCGCTGCTGCAGCCTTGGGCGATACTCTCAAAAACAGCGGTATATCAAACAAACAATTCCAACTTTTTATTGCTCTTTCCGTCAAGCTTATTTAAATCGGGAATCTGGTACTTGTTGCCGTCCGAATCGGTAACCGTTAAAATTCCGCTGTTGTTTATGCGGAAATTTGTCCACCAGTCGTTTACGGCAATTTTCTTTCTCCCTGCGGTGGTATCTGCGTCAACGAACAGATAGCCCATTCTGTTGTCACGGATAGAATGGATTTTGGTAATAATGGGTATATAGTAGCGAAAATTAAGGTAATCCTCGCAAAGCTGCCTTTGCTCCTCGCTCATCTCCTTTAAATCCTTTATTACGCCTATTTCGATCCATTCCTCCTCGTTGTTTCTGAAAGCAACGCTTATGTAGGTATCAAGGCAGTAAAAGGGCTGCAGGCGGGTAAGGCTCACTTCCTCGTAGCTTTTGCCCTCATACTCGGCAAACAGATAGCCGCTGTCCTTTCTTTCCAGCTTTAATTTATTAACATCTATTATTCTTAATGTATCTATTGAAAAATCGTCAATTTTGTAATTATTCATATAATGTCCTTTCTTATTTGGGAAGCTATATGTCAAAAACGGTATTAGTCCATAGATATGGTTTTAAGAGCCTCCGCCTGCAGCCTATACAGCTCAAAATACTTGCCCTTTTTATGAATAAGCTCGTCATGAGTGCCTGTTTCCTTAACCTCTCCGTTTTCTATAACGCACAGCATATCTGCGTCGCGGAGAGTTGAAAGCCTGTGAGCTATGGCTATTACCGTTCTGCCCTTTTTAAGATTGTCTATGGCATTTTGTATCTTCCGCTCGGTCCGTGTATCCATTGAAGCGGTCGCCTCGTCTAAAATAAGGATATTGGGCTTTTGTATCAATGCACGGGCAATGGAGATACGCTGTCTTTCCCCGCCCGACAGATCCGCTCCGCCGCTTCCTATTACCGTATCGTAGCCCTCGGGCAGCTTTAATATAAAATCATGGGCGTTTGCGCTTTTTGCCGCTTCGATAACCTCGTCTAAGGTGGCTTCGGGTCTGGCATAGCGTATATTGTCGGCGACGGTTCCCATAAAGATATAGGTTTCCTGAGAAACTATGCCTATGCTTCTTCTTAAATCCTCAAAGGCTATATCACGTACGCTTATTCCGTCAATGGCAACCGTGCCGTTGGTGGTATCGTAAAGCCTTGATATAAGGTTAATTAGGGTGGATTTTCCTGCGCCTGTTTTTCCCACTATGCCGTAAAACTGACCCGCCTTAATATTCATAGACAGGTCCTTAAGCACGGCAACGCCCGCTTCATACTCGAAGCTTACGTTTTTAAGAACGATATCGCCCTTAAGACCTTCCAATCCAACCTTTGCGGGATTTTCCGGAGGCTTTACGGTGGGCTTGCTGTCCATTATCTCAAAAACTCTTGACGCTGCGTCAAGACAACGTGAAAGATCATCCCCCGCCCAGATCATAAAGTACATAGGGTCGATCATCATTCCGAGATAACCCGTCATAAGCATAAGCTCGCCTAACCCGATTCTTTCGGTTACAACAAGGTAATATCCGAAAACCGTCATAATTGCGCCGCCGATAATAAATACTGCATTCTGACCAAACTCGAAGTTCGCACCTCTGGAGCGGCAGGCGATATCGGCGTCATAAACCTTGCCCAAGCTCCTGCCGAAACGGTCCTTTTCCTGCTCCTCTCTTGCAAACGCCTTTACCACACGGTGTCCGTTAACCGAATCGTTAAGGTTGGAGCGCATTTTTCTCATGGAAAGATTTATTCCTCTCCAAAGCCTGCGCTGTCCCTTTATAAACCACATTTCCGAAAAGGCGATAATGATGATCATTCCCAAAACGCAAGCCGCAAGCATAGGCGACATAATAAACATAAGAATGCTCATAGATACTAATTTCACTATGTTAACCACTCCGCCGGGAACAATATTGCAGAAAAATTCGCTTACCTCCTCTGCGTCGCCGTCCACACGCGTCATAAGGGAGCCTGTCTGCTTTGAGGTAAAGAAGGGCAGCGACAAATGCTGCATAGCGTTGTAAATCTTTATTCTCAGACCGTGCATAACCTTTGTTACCGCCTTGGTGAATACGATTCCGTAAGCGCACTGAAGCACCTCGGACAAAACCTTAAAGCCCGCCACCATTATTACGGCAAAAAGAATTTGCCCGTAAAACTCTCCTGCGGAATCCAACACCTTGTCATACAAAAAAGTAGTGCTGAAATAGGGCGAAATCACCGCCAAAGCCGCCGATAATACCATCATAAAAATAATCATAGCGGATTGCAGCTTGTATTCGCCGAAAAGTCCGAACAGTCTTTTAAAAATCGAGGACTTTTTCACGCAGTAGGGGCAGAATTTTCTGTTGGGGTCGGGATACTTCTGTCCGCACTTGGGGCAGAAGGGACTGTTTTCCGCCAAAGGGGTATCGTCGATCTCCTCCCCCTTTACCGTCATATTGTAGCGGCGTGAAAACTGCTCCGCCTTTTCGGAAAAACCTGCCGAAAAGCGGCTCAGCCATACCTTTTCGCCCTCGGGCTCGGCTTCTTCCTTTTTTTCCGAGGAAAGGACGGCGTCGTTTTTTGTGATTTGAGCCGTCTGCTCCTTTAAAGCTCCGCCCTCCGCCTTCATTTTTCCCATAAGGCGGCAGGTATGGCGGTAACGGTCAACATACAGCTCCTTAAGCTGCTCCATACTGTATTCCTTATACTCTTTAAACTCAAAAACGGTATGAAATTTTTTCTTATCGCCCGCAAGTCTGTCATAGCCGCTTATGATGTAAAGCTTATGGCTGTCGAAGGTCAGATATGTATCGTAATACAGGCCTTCGCCGTTCATATCGCATTTCAGGCAGTATAAAAGCCCGTCAGGATCAACGCCCCTGCTAATCAAAGCCTCTATCGCCCCTTGTGTTAATGTGTCAAAATATTTCATTATAAATGTCATTCCTCCCACGAAAAGCACTAAAACAAAATCGTCTTTCCGCTCAACAAACGCAAAAAAGCACAACCGTAAAAATTTACGGTTATGCCCGAAGATTTTCCGATCCGATTTTCGGCAAGCCTCTTTTAAACAAGTCAAAAACCGCCCTTTAAATTAGAGGACGATAAAGCCCACCCTTTTGCTGACCTTTTGCAGAGTGCGGCGGGAAGCGGCATAAGCCCTTTCAGCTCCCTCCTTCATACACTTTTCAAGGTACGATTTGTCAGAAATGATCTGTCTGAACCTCTCCTGCATAGGCAGCAGCGAATCGGCAACCGCTTCTCCGACGGCCGCCTTAAAATCTCCGTAGCCTTTTCCTTCAAATTCTTTTTCAATTTCATCAAACGTCTTTTCGGTAACGGCGCCGTAAACAGACATAAGATTTTCGATTCCTTCCTTGCCTTCCCCTCTTCTTACCTCGCTTCCGCTGTCGGTGACAGCACGCTTAAACTTACGCATAATAGTGTCACGGTCATCTAATACGGTAACTGTAGCGTTTGGATTTTCGTCCGACTTAGACATTTTTTTCGTGGGATCCGCCAGCGATGCAATTTTCTGAGTGGACTTAACGATGTAGGGCTCGGGAACGGTAAAGGTTTCGCCGTAAAGGTTGTTGAAACGCTCGGCAATGTTTCTGGTAAGCTCCAAATGCTGCTTTTGGTCAATACCCACAGGCACAACGTCTGCCTGATACAGCAGAATATCCGCCGCCATCAGAACGGGATAGGTAAACAGCCCCCCGTTGATGTTATCGGCATGCTTCTGTGACTTATCCTTAAACTGAGTCATACGGCTTAACTCGCCGAACTGGGTGTAGCAGGACAGGATCCAGCTTAACTGAGCGTGAGCGGGATTATGTCCCTGAACAAAAACAATGGATTTTTCGGGATCTATTCCCATAGCAATCAAAAGCGCATAGCTTTCGGAAATCTGACGGCGAAGCCTGGCGGGATCCTGTCTGACGGTTATCGAATGAAGATCCACAATACTGTAGGCGCAGTCATATTCCTCCTGCATTTTTACCCAATTTATCATCGATCCGAAATAATTTCCCAAATGGGGAGTATTTGTGGGCTGGATACCGCTGAATATGCGTTTTTTCCTGATTTCTTCCATATTGTTTTGTCCTTTTTTAATTATGCCTTTCTAAAAATTTTTATAGTAAGAGCAACGGTAACGGCATTGCTCTGTTACGCATTTTGTCCTGCCGCCTTTTTAAGCTGACATATTGCCGGTAAAAAGCGGCAGACCGTCCGACTTTTTTCAACCGTCGGTTTAATACATTGTTTTGGCGACCTTTGCCAGAATTTCCACGCCTTTTTCGATCTGCTGGTCCGTAGGTGTGGAATAATTCAGTCTGAAGCCTAAGGTATGCAGTCTTTCGTCCACCAAAAACGCCGTTCCTGGAACCACCGCCACCTTTTCTGCCAACGCAGCCTTCACAAACGCCTCCATATCGCCGCAGGGGAGCGTTCCCCAAATGAACAGTCCGCCCTCGGGCTCGGTAAAGCTTATCGACTTCGGCATAGCAAATTTCAGGCTGTTAAGCATAAGATCGCATTTATCCCGGTAAATTCGGCGGAGCTTTTCCAGATGCTCCTCAAAATCCACCTCGGCAACAAATCTGTAGGCTACCATCTGCGCCCAAATATTGGGGTGAACGGTAGAGGTCTGCAAAGCGACCGTCGCCTTGCTGATTATCATTTTCGTGGCGATCATAAAGCCTACTCTCAAGCCGGGCGAAAGCACCTTTGAAAAGCTGCCTGCATAGATCACATGACCTTTTACATCAAGAGACTTTATGCTGGGTACGTCAATTCCCGCAAATCTTAAATCACCATATGGGTTGTCCTCCACAATCAAAACGTTATATTTATATGCCAGCTCTAAAATCTGTTTTCTGCGCTCTAAAGGCATTGTAACGCCCATAGGATTCTGAAAATTTGGGATCGTGTAAATAAAGGCGGTGCGGGGATTTGCCTTTAACGCCTCCTCCAGCTTTTCGGGAATCATACCGTCCCCGTCCATTTCAACTCCCACAAGCTTTGCGTTATAGGAGCGGAAAGCGTTAAGACTGCCGATAAAGGAGGGGTTTTCACAAATTATTGCTTCCCCCTCGTTGCAGAATATCTTTGCACAGGTTTCAACCGCCTGCTGTGCGCCGCTTGTTATTACCAGATCCTGTTCGATCCCGTCAAAATTGCCCTTTTCCGCCATATCCTTTTTCAGCCATTCACGGAGCTTGGGATAACCCTCGGTTATGGAATACTGCAATGCGGCTATAGGCTCTTCCGTAAGAATTTCATTGCTTATCCTGCGTATATCGTTGGTGGGAAAGGCTTCGGGAGCGGGATTTCCTGCCGCAAAGCTTATCATGGAGGGATCGGCGGTGGATTTAAGTATCTCTCTTATCGCCGACGGAGCAACTCCCGATATTCTGTATGAAAAAGCGTTCATTTTCTCCCTGTCCTTTCTGCTGCCTAATTTGCCTAATGAGCTGCAGCGTGTTTATATAGTGTTAATATAAGTGTTCATAGAAGTGTTCGTATAAATAAAATCAGTATGCGGATTTTCACAAATAATATTGCTGCCTGCAAGACAGTACTTTGCAGGAATATTGTCATAATTCAAAAAGCTTTAACGCAGCAGGCGGCAAAATTTGCCGAAAAGATGCGTGCTGAGCTTTATGTGAACACGCTCCGATTGAAACACCGCACAGGAACAAGCTTGTGCGGTGTTTTGACGGATTTGGGAATCAAGGTGAATATTGTGAATAATGTGAATAAGGACAGAACAATTTATAAAAGAGCATTAAAGTTAGCCGTACCCATAATGGTGCAGAACGGAATAACCAATATGGTGGGGCTTATAGACAACATAATGGTGGGAAGCCTGGGAAGCGAATCGATAACCGCCGTTTCCATAGTGACTCAGCTTATTTTCGTATTTAATCTGGCGATTTTCGGCGGTTTTTCGGGACCGGGAATTTACGGTGCGCAATACTATGGCAAGGGTGATTTGGAGGGCTTCCGAAATACGGTAAGAATAAAGCATTGGATAGGCTTGGCGGTTCTTATCGGCGGAATACTTCTTTTTTTCTTTGGCGGGGATTTTTTAATCGGTCTTTACCTAAAAGGCGAAAGCGAGGATGTAGACCCCGTGCTTACTATGGGGCTGGCAAAGGAATACCTGTCGGTGATGCTTTGGGGACTGCCCTTCTTTGTGGCGGGACAGATCTTCACCAGCAGCCTGCGTGAAACAGGGAACAGCGTTAAGCCTATGATATCGGGTATCGTATCCGTTTTTATGGATATCCTCTTTAACTACCTGCTTATATACGGCAATTTCGGCTTCCCCTGCTTAGAGGTAAAGGGTGCTGCTGTGGCAACGGTAATCGCCCGAGTAACCGAAGCCCTTACCGTAATCATATGGGCATTTGCCGCCAAGAAAAAGCATATATTTCTGCAGGGGCTGTACCGCACGCTGCTCTTAAAGGGAGCGGTCGTATGGAAGCTGTTAAAAAAGAGTATTCCCATTTTCTTTAACGAGCTGTTGTGGGCGGCAGGGCTTGCGGTTCTTACACAGTGCTATTCCGTAAGAGGACTTGACATCGTGGCGGGAATAAATATCTCCAATGCGCTGTGCAATCTTTTTAACGTGGTATTTGTGGCTTTGGGAAATGCAGTGGGTATTTTGACGGGACAAACCTTGGGGGCGTCAAAATATGGGCAGGCAAAAAAGGACGCCTTCAAGCTTGTCCGGTTCACCGCAGTAATATGCGTAGTTCTGGCGGCAGGGCTTATTTCCGTTTCGGGACTGTTCCCCTCCTTTTATAATACCACCGACGCCATAAAGGGCTATGCAAGGGATTTTATTATAATTACCGCCCTGTTTTTCCCCATACAGGGAATACTAAATTCGCTGTACTTTACCCTTAGGTCGGGAGGAAAAACCTTTATCACCTTTTTGTTCGACAGCGTATACTCGTGGGTGCTGCCCATTCCCTGTGCGTTTTTGCTTTGTAACCTTACTTCCGTTCCTATTTTGGCGGTATATGCGTTTATTCAGGGGGCGGATCTGATCAAGGTGGCTATCGGAGCGGTACTGATACGCAAGGGAATTTGGATAAGCAATCTGGCGGATGATGAAAAAATTTTGAAGGAGACCGCCGTTTCTTAAGGAAATACCGAATATCGGCTGTAAATCATATTGCAGACAGCTTTTGCGGCAGGGCGAATAATTTCCCGCCTGCATTTTATTCGGACGTGCTCCGATGCTTTCCCTACCGACAAAGCAGCATCTCCGCTTCTTCTCTGCTTAAGGCGGGGTTTAAAGCCGCATTGACGCCCATGGCAATAATCTCCCCATAGCCGTTCACAACGGAATCTATATTGCGGGGCGTTACCATACAAGCTTCTCCCGAGCTTTCGGCAATACTGTCAAGGTCAATAACGGTAGGTACGCCTATAGCGATTACCTTTGTTTCCATATTATACTTATTTATAGCCGTGCGGTTTCCTCCCACTCCACTGCCGGGGCAGATTCCCGTGTCGGTGAGCTGAATGGTTTTCGCTAACCGTGAAAGGTCGCTGCAGGCAAGGCTGTCTATCAGGATTATTGCGGCAGGCAGTAATGATTTTGAAATGCTGTGAAGGTATTCCGAGCTTTCTAAGCCCGTTTGCCCCATCACGCCCATTTCCAAAACCGCCACAGGTCTGAGTCCAAGCTCCCCAAACTCCCTTGTACCGGATAAATGGGCGGTAGCGGGTATTTTATGAACCGTTCTTGCGCCTAAGCTGTCGGGAGTTATCCATTCGTTGCCGAGTCCGGCTACCAATACCGTTTCACGGGAAGCGACCGGCTTTAAAAGCCGATTTAAATAATGAGCAAGGGCAAGGCTTACCGAAGCTTTATTCTCTTTGTCGGGGTCGTTTTCACAGTGAATTGTAATATATCTTCCCGCAGGCTTTCCTATAAGCCTTTCGCCCTGTTTTCCGACGGTGACGCAGGTAGCCTTGACTCCGTTTTGAAGCTCCTCGGTCATCCTTATACCTTTTTCGCTTAACTCTGCGGCAAATTCCACCGCCAAATCTGTTCTTTTTATTTTAAACACTCCTCATCCTATTGTAAATGTATACAATAAATTCATTTATATTAGTGATTTTTTCTCCTCTTTGTTAAATTATACTAATATTAGGAAAAAATCTAAAAAACACTTGAATTCAATCGCAATTTGTGGTAAAATATATCGAGCAGAAAAATAAGCCAATAGGATACAGCTCCTTGCGGCATATAAATGTCTGTATTCACGCTATATAGAATTAAATAAAATATACAGACTGCACATTGATAACATTGCAAGGAGGTGTAACAATGCCTAATATTAAATCTGCAAAGAAGAGAGTGCTGGTTTCCAAGGTTAGACAGGAACGCAATAAGGCAGCCAAAACTCAGCTTAAAACCGTTATGAAGCAGGCAAGAGCGGAAGGCGCCGACGATGCAGCAAGACTTGCGGCAGTAAGAAAGCTTGATAAGGCAGCTGGCAAGGGTCTTATCCATAAGAACAAGGCAGCCCGTCTTAAATCAAGAATGGCTAAGAAGGCTTCCGCTACCGCATAATTATTTAAAAAAATGTTTCCCCGTCTTAATCAGGCGGGGAATACTTTTTGTTGTTTTTGTTTTTTGATTAATACTAATTCTTGATTGAAA
>DNUB01000105.1 GCA_003508605.1 Oscillospiraceae bacterium
CGCAGAAAGCGTCCGCAGTTAGTAGAAATTCGTGCAATGGCGACTTTTCAGATAGCCCCTAACATTTAGGAGCTGTAAATGGATTTTGTATTAAGAATTTTATTTTTTCTTCTTATAGGTGCTGCCGCCGGGGGGCTTCTTACCGTGGCGGGAAAACTGTTTTTTGTAAAAACGGATGAAACGGTGGAAAAGATAACCGAAGCCTTACCGGGAGCTAACTGCGGCGGCTGCGGCTTTGCAGGCTGCGCCGATTACGCCGAGGCTATCGCATCGGGTAAAGCCAAGCCTAACCTTTGTTCTCCGGGAGGGCTTGAGGTAAATAAGAAGGTAAGCGAGATCATGGGAGTTGCGGTTGAAGAGGCGGAGCCTATGGCGGCTTATGTTCACTGCAACGGCTGTAAATCCGCAACTGTGGATAAGTACGCTTATGCGGGAACAAAAAGCTGTATAGCGGCGGAAAAGTTTTATAACGGAAAGGGCAGCTGTTCCTTTGGCTGTATCGGCTTCGGAGACTGTGTAAACGCCTGTGAGGAAGGCGGCATTGAGATAAAGGACGGGGTGGCGGTTATTAACCCTTCGCAGTGCATAGCCTGCGGACGCTGTGTAAAGGCTTGTCCCAATCATCTTATTTCCTTAAGGAAAAAATCTTCTCTTACAGCTGTCAGGTGTTCGTCACAGGATATAGGAAAAATTACCCGCACGGTTTGCAAAAACGGCTGTATTGCCTGCGGTATTTGCGTTAAGAAATGTCCTGAGGGCGCAATAAGCATTAACGGCAACCATGCGGAAATAGATTACAACAAATGCACCTCCTGCGGAATATGCGCCGAAAGCTGTCCCGTAAAGTGCATTGAGATGCTGCAACGGTGCAGTTAAGAAAAAACTGCACAGAGCCGCAGAACGGTTTTGTGCAGTTTTTTCTTTAAAAATGTATATTTTATAATTATAGATCAGGCAGTTAAAAATGAGAATAATATGCTTTCATAATCCGAATGAAGTTAACGGATATTTGAGTAATTGGTTTTTGTCCGATTTTACTTTGGATAAAATAAAATATTCTTCAATGGAACAGTATATGATGTATCAAAAAGCCGTTTTGTTTAACGATACGGAAATTGCCGAACAAATTCTTGAAACCTCAAATGCGGGTAAAATCAAAGCGTTGGGACGTTATGTAAAAAATTACGATGACGTAATATGGAACGGTATGCGGCAGCTTGTTGTTTGCAGGGGATTAAAAGAAAAGTTCGGGCAAAATGACGGGCTGAAAAAACAGCTTATCAAAACCGGAAACAGCATTTTGGCTGAATGCGCTGTACAAGACAGGATTTGGGGAATCGGGCTTTCTATGAAGGACGAAAACAGATTTTATCCTCAAAAATGGCAGGGAGAAAATTTGTTGGGGTTTTCTTTGATGTGGGTAAGGCAGGATTTCGTATGAAATTTGAAATAAACGAAACGGCATATCGCTTTACCTATGGTGAACAACACCGCTTGGATAAAGGTGGTTCTAAGTATTCACGGTTCATTTGTGAGGTTTATATTTTTGACCCTGATACTTTTCTTGTCTGTTCAAAAAGATCCTATAGCTCAAAGGCAATGGGAAGTCCCTTGCTCTATCCTTTTGCATCAGGGCTTGATGTTCAAAAAGCCTATATTAAATTCTTTAAGGATAAAAAGCTTGAATCAGAATTTTCACGTCTTGATGATAACGCTTATTGGAATACATTTTGGAAACGCTTTGATGATGGCGGACAGAAATTAGCCGATTACAATAAGTTTGAGGATTTCTATCGCATAAAAATGATCGTAGATTGGTGTGAAAACAATAGTATTCCTTATTTTGTCAATAAAAAAGATGAATTTATAAGATATACGATGGAATATGGCGATTTGTCAATAATTTAAAATTCAAAAAATGAAAATTAAAACAAAGCAGAGGAAATTATATTGACCGGGTTTAAAAACATAGTTAAAAGCGTCATTTCCGATTATGCAAAGCATCTTTCGGGAAATAAAATACGTGAACTGTCGGAGCAGGACGCACTTTCAAAAAACCTTTTACAGCAGCACCTGTGTACTGTCAACAGCAGAAGGACGGTGTTTTTTTCCGTCCCTGCGATTGTTGCCGCCATAGTTTTTTCCGTTCTTACCATCACATCCATGTCGGCTGAAAATATAAGGGAATCGGTGCTGTCTTTGGCAGGGTTGCTTCTGACGATCATCGGGTGCGGCTCCTTGTCCGTTTTGATATACCGTGAGTTCAGAAGAAAAAAGCTGAATTTAATAAAGCTGCGGAGAATGCTTGTATTATTCTGGCTTTGCTTTTCCCTGGCACTTATGCTGATCTCGCTGGCGGATATGTCCTGCAATGTTTACGCAAGGCGGTTTTATCTTTTTTTAACGGTTATGACGGTTTTTCCGCTGCTGAATTTTAAGCAGTCGCTGCTAATAATCTCGCCTTATTTGGTTTTTTCCGTTGTCTTGGGAGCAGTTTTCGGCGCCGACCCCTTCACCCTGTTTTTAACCGCAGTATTTTCCCTTGCATATCTTTTAATTTCCTCCTTGGTGTACACCTCTTACTGCTGCCTGTTTATCAGCGACAGAAAGCTTAACACCGCAAATGAGCGATGCCGTCAGATAAACGAAAAGGACTCTTTAACTGGAGTGCTTAACAAAAAGGGACTTTTGCACAGACTTACCGATATAATAGACAGAGGTGCGGATAATAATATTGCCGCAGTTTTTTTCGGAGTGGATAATTTTAAGGAATATAATCGCACTCACACCGATTCTGAGGGCGACGAATGCCTTTACAATATTTGTAAATGCGTTCAGATAGTGGCAAAGCCCGTAACGGATATAATAGCCCGATACGGCGGAGATGAATTTGTGCTTATTGTTGAAAACACAAAGGAATATGACTTGGTGTCTTTTGCGGAGCAGATAAGGAAAAACGTGGAGCGAATGGCCCTGCCCGATGGAAATGACGGAATTATGACCGCTACCGTAGGGGTCTCTTCTATTGCCGACGGCGATTTCTTTGATTATTCAAAGCTGCTGAAAGAAGCGGAGGACAACTTAGCACTTGCAAAAAAGAGCGGAAAAAACTGCGTAGGATATATGGGCAATGTTTTTAAGGTAAAATAAAATGATATATCTTTCTTCCTTTGATTTTCCAAGCAATGATGATGAAAATGACTTTTTCTGGAGTCAGCGAATGACCTGCTATACGGATTTTTATCCTTTTGGAGTATTCGGGGAAAAGCAGCTTCCGAAATTTACTTTTTCCCATATTACCGTACTTTACGGCGGCAACGGAAGCGGAAAGACGACTGCGCTTAATATAATGGGGGAAACGCTTCATTTGCAGAGGGATTCGGCATATAATCGCAGCAGCTTTTTTGAAGCCTACACAAATATGTGCAGATATGACCTTAACACCTCCCTTCCCGAAAACAGCAGGGTTATTACAAGCGACGACGTTTTTGACTATGCCCTTAATATAAGAAGCTTAAACAGCGGAATTGACAGCAAAAGAGAAGAGCTTTTTGACGAATATTTAGTGGAGAAATATGCGGATTTTAAGTTTAAGGATATGAATGACTACGACAGACTTAAAAGGGTAAATGCCGCAAGAAGGCTTACTAAATCCAAGTATGTCAAAAAGAATCTTATGAGCAATGTACGCAGTCACTCCAATGGAGAAAATGCTTATTTTTACTTTTTTGAACGGCTTAAGGAGAACGGACTGTATTTATTGGACGAGCCGGAAAACAGCTTATCGCCTAAGCGGCAGATTGAGATGTTGGAAATAATAGAGGACAGTGCCCGGTATTTGGGCTGTCAGTTTATAATAGCCACTCACTCTCCGTTTTTGCTGTCAGCCGCAAATGCACGAATATACGATTTGGACAGTGAGCCTATATCGGTTAAGCAATGGACGGAGCTTGAAAACGTTAAGATCTACTATGATTTTTTTAAAAAGCACGGCAAGGAATTTAATAATTAAAGGGTTTTGTTATGAATAAAAAATTAGGCTATGATTTTTTTCACCGTGACAGGCTGACAGTGGCAAGAGAATTGGCGGGAAAGATAATCGCACGCAGAAATTCCGACGGAAGCGTAATACGGGTTAGAATCACCGAAACCGAGGCTTACGGCGGCGAGGAGGATAAGGCTTGTCACGCTTCAAAGGGGCGCACTCCCCGCACCGAGCTTTTGTACGGCAAGGCGGGAACTATTTATGTATATCTTTGTTACGGAATGCATTGGCTTATGAATATTATCACGGGTGAGGAGGGAACTCCCGAAGGCGTCTTACTCAGGGCGGGGGAGAATTATACCGGCCCTGCCAAGCTTACCAAGGCTGTGGGAGTAGATAAGCATTTTAACGGACAGTCGGTTTGCGGCAATAAGGAAATCTGGATAGAGGACGACGGAAAGCGGTTTGATATTGTTACCGATGTAAGGGTGGGCATCGATTATGCAGGGAAGGAATGGAAGAATAAGCCCTGGAGGTTTATTATAAAGGGCACCTCTAAAAACCTTGCTTAAGCAAAAGCGTTTTTTTGAGATACCCTTAAGAAAATAATAGTATAATCAAAATCCGATGTCCCCCGCCTCTTAGGCGGCGGGTTCCATTCAGTCTTTC
>DNUB01000319.1:0-2799 GCA_003508605.1 Oscillospiraceae bacterium
ATTATTATATAAAGGGTTTCTTTAAAAATCGGTTTGAAAAGTTTAGACGGGTGGAGCGGGTCGGCTGCTGTGAAAACCGCAAAGCAAGGCTGTGTGCCTTGCAGAGAGGTTTTAAGCAGCAGGAGCTTGCGCTTCCCCGCGAATTTGCTCAAACAAGGCTTGTAGAGGCACTCTAAAGTATGTCTTGCAGTGCGGCATTACATAACCGTATCAAGTATCGTTTTCTGAAGCCGCAGCGGCTGCAGAATTTGCATTTTTTTACACCCAGATGAAAGCAGGTGTTTTTGTGTTTGCCTATCTTACGGATATTTGGGATAACATCAAAAGTGTTTTAAGCTATATAACTCCCGTCGATATTCTTGATATTGCTTTTTTGTCCGTCATTATGTTTTTTTGTATAAAGCTTGTGAGGGAAACCAGGGCGGAGCAGCTGGTTAAGGGCATTGTTTTACTTTCCGTTCTGCTGTTTTTTCTTGATCAGCTTCAGTTTAAAGTAATGAGCATTATTGCTCAAACCTTTTTTAATATAAGCTTACTTGCAATTATCATAATGTTTCAGCCTGAGCTCAGAAGAATTTTGGAGAGAGTGGGCAGAACGAAAATGTCAAAGAGGCTGCCTTTTTTGGAATCGGCAAGCGACGAACAAAACAAAAAGAACACTGCTGTGATAAACAGCATTGTTAAAGCCTGTGAAAGTCTTTCCCGCACAATGACGGGAGCACTTATAGTAATAGAGAGACAAACCAAGCTGGGTGAACAGATAGAAACCGGAACACTGATAAACGCCGTTCCGAGCGCAGAGCTTTTTGGAAACATATTTGTGCCGAATACGCCTCTTCACGACGGCGCTGTAATCATAAGAGACGGACTTATTCACGCAGCCGCCTGCTACCTGCCTAAGCCGGCAAAGGAGGAGCTCGTACCGAAGGAGCTTGGAACAAGACATCGTGCGGCAATAGGAATAAGCGAGGTTTCGGATGCAATAGTGATTGTCGTTTCAGAGGAAACGGGCGTTATTTCGGTAGCCGAGGACGGAAAGCTTACAAGGAACTTTTCGGGCGTTACATTAAGAAAATATCTTTCGGAACAGCTTATACGCATTGCTCCCGAAAATCCCAAAAAATCTAAAGGTGCTTCTGACAAAGGCAAAAAAAAGAAGGAGTCGGCGGTTAAGTAGTGAAAATACTGTGTCAGTCGAAATAGACTTTAGCTTGATATATTACATTGTAATTTAATTTAGGGAGCTTTTCTAACTTATTTGTTAAATTATCGGATCGAAAAGGATCGGGATATAAATGAAGAATTTTTTTAAAAGAGTTGGGGCATTCTTTAAAAAAGAACTTAAAACCATTATTTTATCAGTAATCTGTGCCATAGTGATATGGTTTGCGGTGTCTATTCAGGCATTCCCAAATGTATATGACCATATTGACGGAGTGACCGTTTCTGCTGAGCCTACTGCCTTTATGCAGAAGGAAAATCTTATGATAACCGATTATGATAAGGAAGTAACCGTTCAGCTTCACGGAAAAAGGTATGTTATAGGTACCCTGGAGGCAAAGGACTTTGTTGCCTCCCTTGATCTTTCGGGAATAACATCTCCCGGAGAACATACGGTAAATGTGGGGTTAAGCAAGGTTCAGCCCAGCGATGACTACGATATTGTTTCCGAGGGGCTTACCGCAAAGGTAACGGTTGAAAGGATAATTTCAAAGGATATTGCCCTTGAGGTGAATACCGACAATCTGAAAATCGCCGAAGATTTACAGATACAAACCGACGGAATTACCCTGTCCTCCTCAATGGTAACTGTAAGCGGAGAGCAGACCTTGGTGGATTCGGTGGCAAGGGCGGTAATAGAACCCCTTTACAGTGATACTCTGACGGAAACTACCAGAATAAGCGGAACTGTAAGTCTTTATGACGCCAATGGAACGAAAATTGACGACCCCAAGCTTGAATATATTGCAAATAATTATTCGGTTACAGTTCCTTTATACCGTGTAAAGACGCTTCCCCTTAATGTTTCGATTATTTATCCTCCGAATTTTGACAGCAGCAGCTTGAAGTACACCATATATCCCAAGGAAATCACCATAGCCGCTCCCGCTAATGATTTGAGCATAAATAATCTTGAGCAGATAGACGTGGACGAGATCAATTTGACCGAAATAACCGCAAGAGATCTCCAGGTAGGTCTAAAGTTCACGATATCCCTTTCCGAGGGCTATAAAAACCTTTCAAATGTGGCGGTTGCGCAAATAAATTTTCAGGATGTTGACAGCTACACAAGGAGAGATATTACCGTTTCGGTATCAAATGAAAATTTCACCTTCCTTAACGGCGACCCCTCGTATGATTACAGCTTTGTAACAAGTCAGCTGACAATTACCGCAATAGGACCGTCAAACCTGCTTTATAATCTTACTCCCGACGATATAAGCGGTACGGTAAACCTTTTGGGCACAAATTCCGAAGAGGGAGTAAAGAATGTTACGGTATCTCTCAGAATTGCGGGGCAGCGGATAAAGGCTTGGATAAACGGCGATTACAAGGTGGATGTTCGGATTACTCAAAAACAAATAGAGGAGTAGCATAATACATAAGAGAATTAAAAAAGGAGACTGATACCAATCTCCTTTATATCTGCGAAATTAGGGCGTATCTGAAAACCAAGCAATTTTGCACAATTTCGCTAAATGCGTGGCGATTTCAAGAAAAAAAGCGGAGAAATACGAGGGTATTCAGTAGTAATCCCCTTTTAGGGGATTACTACCTGCATTCTTTGACGCAGAAAGC
>DNUB01000319.1:3064-3211 GCA_003508605.1 Oscillospiraceae bacterium
TTTGACGCAGAAAGCGTCCGCAGTTAGTAGAAATTGTGCAAATTGCGACTTTTCAGATAGCCCATAGTGCTTTTATTGTAATTCCGCTTTAAATTGCGTGTATTTTGCCATATTGAGATAGGATTGATATAATCAAAATCCGATGTC
>DNUB01000180.1:0-2300 GCA_003508605.1 Oscillospiraceae bacterium
GGGGACATCGGATTTTGATTATTGGAAGCCGTTCCCGCAGGAATGGCGTGCGGATTTTTGGGCATATTTTATTGAGATTTAGTATAATGCGGTCAGCGGCAGGAGTATGCCGAAAATACCTGCACCGTTTTCTATCGGAACAGCTTCTTATATTTTATCGGAGGTTTTTATGGCATCTGTTAAAAACAATTCATCAAACGGAGACTCAACCGGCGGATTTAAAACCGTTGCTTTCGGATTTGATAAAAACGACGTTACTCTTTACATAGCTTCCTTAAGGAAAAAGATGAAGCAGATGGAGGAGGAGTTTGAGGAAAAGCTTTCCCGTGCATTGGAGAATCCGGCCGCATCTAACGACGCTTTAAAGCACGAACGCGAGGTTATCCGCTCGGAAATGGAAAAAACATGGGGCGATAAGCTTAACGAACGCAACATTATTTTAAAGCAGCAGCAAAACAGAATAAAAGAATTGGAAAAGAAGATCAACGAGAATAACGAAACCATTGTCTCTTTAAAGACCCAATTATCCGCCGTAACCTCCGATTCGGAAAATGACAGCAGTGTTTTAAGCGCACGTGCCGCAAAGGCATATATGCAGTTTACCAACGAATTAAAGTCAATGTCCCAATCCATTGAAACCACGTTGGATCATATGGAAAAAACATGGAGGGGCGAATTTATTGAGGAAATCACTTCATTAGAGGAGGCGGCCGCCGGTACGCAGCCCCTGCAGACTTCTCACGCCGCTGCGGCCGTACCTGCCGCCGAAGTACAGCAGTCTGAAGCCGCTGCCGCCGACCAAGGAATCGGGACAGCTGCCGATATGAAAGAATCGGTTTCCGAACCCGAATCAGCAGTAAAAGACGTTTCCGAAAATGCCGCAAATACAAGTACCGAAAACCTATCGGAATCTGTTGCCAATGATGTTCCCGCATCTAATGCTGAAAACAATTCGTCGCCCGCTGCGGAAAACGTTTCGTCGGCTGCCGAGGAAAATGTTCCGCCGCCCGTTGAAGAAAACATTGTCCGGCCTGTTTCCGAACCCGGAAATGAACCTGCTGCGAAAAACAAGCCCGAGCAGTTAAGCAGAAAGGCTCTCAGGGAGGAAAAGAAGGCAAGAAAAGCGGCCGCTAAGGCTGCCGAATCCGAAGCCTCCCGATCGGCTCCGCCTGCACCCGCACCCGTACCTCCCGTTTCTGCTGAACCTGTTAAGCCTATGACTCCCTCCTTCTCCTTCGATGAAATACTGGAGGAGGACGACGATCCGCTTAAGGGAATTATTGCCGATCTTTCCGAAGAAACATCCAAGGTATATGAAGAAGCTCCTGCCAAGGAAGTCAAAACGGAAAGCGTCGCCGCCGAAAAGGAAATTTCTCGGGAAACCGATAAAAGCGTTTCCGAACCCTTACAAGCCGTAAACGCCGATATAGACGATATGAAAGACGAATTTGGCGATTTGCTTGCGGATAACGGGATAGACGAGGATCTTATGGGGCTTATGGCGGATATTCCCGCTCCCGAGCCAGCTCCAAAGCCTGCCGCTCCCAAGTCCCACCCGATACCCGCCCCGGCAAAGCCCGCACCTAAGCCCGTTCCTCAGATAGATATAGACGACGACTTAAACTCACTGCTTGCAGACGATTCCGACAAAAACAGCGTCAAGCCCATAGATAATACTGTAGGTGAAACCGATGATTTTGCCGACTTGCTGTCCGAAGACAAGAGCTATGGGGCTGACGATGACATAATTATTTCCGTTGACGAGCCTAAGCCTGTCAAGGGGGATGATTTGAATGTTAATCTGCTGTCCGATATGGTTATAGATTCAAATGACATCGAGGCAAACGGCGATTTGGGTCAAATGCTTGAGGAACAGGAGAAAAAGGAGCTGGAAATGTTCGGCAATCTGTTTGTAACCGACGCCGACGAAAGCAACGCTCCCGTTTTCCCCGAGGAAACAAGCAGCAAAGCAAAGGCTGATAACGACAATCCTTTCGACTTCTCATTTCCCGACTCTGATTCGGACGACGAGGACGATATGAGCACAGACGCTTCTTTCCCCGGAATCCTGTAAGCCCTTGCTCCGAATGTCAAAGTCCCTCAGGGTTTCGTGGGGTTCGTTCTTCCGCTGAAGAACTGAACGGAACCCGCCGCCTAATGGAGTTTTTGCCAATTGCTGTAAGCAAAAGGCAGAGGAGATTCGGATTTTGATTAAACCTCCTCGGAAACCGTAGAAATACCGTATGATGCGGCAATTTTGCTGTCAGGCTAAGCCTGTTTTCCGCAGGAATACTGTATGT
>DNUB01000180.1:2594-3316 GCA_003508605.1 Oscillospiraceae bacterium
CAGGAATACTGTATGTATTTCAAGTAAAACGGGCAAGATATTACAGCATAAGGGCAAGTCGACGACGCTTGTAAGCTTCCGAGGAGAATAATTATAGAGACTATGAGTCAACAGACGTAACGATACCGTACAAATATCCTGTTTGTACGGTATCTCTGCTTGAAAAGGAGAACAAAATGAAAATAAACACACAGGAACTCGAAACGGCAGCATCAAAGCTCAGGACAGGAGACAAGATATTGTTAAGCGGGTATATTTACACCGCAAGAGACGCCGCTCACAAAAGGTTTGCGCAGATCATAAAGGAGGGAAAAAAGCTTCCCTTTCCCCTTTATAATTCCACAATATACTATGCGGGACCGACGGGTACCAAGGAAGGTATGGCAATAGGCTCCTGCGGTCCTACCACATCGGGAAGAATGGATCCTTACACGCCTATGCTGCTGGATTTAGGTCTTAAGGGTATTATCGGCAAGGGAGAGAGAAACGAAGAGGTTGAAAAGGCCATAAGGCGAAATAAGGCGGCGTATTTTTGCGCAATAGGCGGTGCGGGAGCTTTGGCCTGCAAGTGCATTAAAAGCTGTGAGGTGATAGCCTTTGAGGACTTAGGCTGCGAAAGCGTAAAAAAACTGTATATTGAAGATTTTCCCCTTATTGTCACCATTGACTGCTGCGGCGGCAACATTTTTAAAAGCGGACGTCAGCAATATGAAAGAAAGAGA
>DNUB01000180.1:3625-4879 GCA_003508605.1 Oscillospiraceae bacterium
CCAATATTAACAAATGTGTAATTTTTAGATTTTCAATATTCTAAAATCTAAAATATTACCGAAATAGTACATAACTTTTTAGATATAATTTAAGAAAAATATAGCAGATGAGAAATTTTTTCTTTATAACGGTTGACTCCACAAATCTTTAATGGTATAATCTTGATTATTGAAAGGAATCGGAATGACCGATGAACAACTTTTGGCTAATGCAGCCAATGCCGAAAAAAGCGGAAGGACGGCAGAGAAAAATAAATATACCGCTTTATTGATTACAAAGTATATGGCTTTGATTAAAAGCAGAGCCAAACGCTTTAAAAACAAATATGTGGAATATGAAGATCTTGTTTCCGAGGGCTTTTTAGGACTTTTAAACGCTATACGGTCCTATGATTCCCAAAAGGGCAGTTTTTCCGCGTTTGCTTCAGCCTGCATTAACAATAAAATGAGAACGGCGATAACAAGAAGCTTTGATTACCATTTAAAAATGTCGTTGGATGAAGCCTTAATAGAGGATATAAGCGATAATAACCCTTATACAGAGGATTTGATAATTTTGAAGGAACAGAACAACGAAATGCTTAAACGGGTGGACGAGCTTTTGTCGCCCCGTGAAAAAGAAGCCTTTTATCTTTATCTTTCCGCATACAGCTATAACCAGATAGCCGAGAAGCTGGGCATTTCCGTAAAGTCCGTGGATAACGCCATAACAAGAGCAAAAGCAAAGCTGAGAGATTGCTTTAACTCTAACAATACAGAGCAATAGAAGCTTATTGCTCTTATATATGACCGGGTAGCTTAAATAGAGCGTTGTTTTATCAAAGGTGTCGGTGCAAATCCGTCCGAGGTCGGAAATTTTTTAAGCGAGGTAAATCATATGTACGAAGACAAAACACTTGTGTGTAAAGACTGCGGTGCGGAATTTGTATTTACAGCCGGCGAGCAGGAATTTTACGCTGAAAAAGGCTTTGTAAACGAACCACAGCGCTGCAAGGCTTGTCGTGACGCAAGAAAGAACGCAGGAAGAACTAAGGAAATGTTCACCGCTACTTGCGCCGCATGCGGCGGAGAGGCAAAGATTCCTTTCCAGCCACGTGACGACAGACCTGTATATTGCAGCGAATGTTTCGCAAAAATGAAGAGCGGCGAATAATTTTTTCTGTAACGCTCCATATCAAATTGAGATTGAATTGGGTTAAATTTAATTTTTATCTGATATGAAAATAAAGCCTAACTATTTGTTAGGCTTTATTT
>DNUB01000255.1 GCA_003508605.1 Oscillospiraceae bacterium
CCGCCGCCTAATAAGGCTATGCCTTTTGCTTGCGGCAAAAGGCGAGGGACATCCGGATTTTGATTATCATTTTAAGCGACAATTCTTTTAACCAAAAACATAATGCATTATGCTTTGATTTTAAGCATTGCACACCCGCTTGTCTTACTCCACCGTCACCTCGCACCCGTCACAAAGCTTTTCGGAGCTGTCGATTACAATTCTGTCGGAAAACATTATTCCCGAAACGATTTCAACATACCCGTTCCGCTCCTCACCCGTCTGCAGGTCGGCAAGCTTTACAAAATTCCGCTTTGTGCCGTTTTTTTCGGCGGAATAAAGCACATAAACACCGCCCTCAAGTATGGTTTTCGGGAGGGCAATTTTTTGGGTTGAAGCTGTTTGCGTCTCGCCGTTTTCGTCGATGTATTCATAGGGAAACGCCATTTGCTTCGGTCGGGAGACGATAACCTTCGGGAGCATTGCATTGTGAATTTGCTCCGAGAATAATGTCAAAAACAGCATTCCCGCAAAAAAGAATATTGTAAAAATCAATAATATTTTTTTCTTCATGACAAGTCACCCAAGGTCAGCCCTTTTTCTAAATTTTCGTTAAAGAAAAAGTACAGAATCAGCACCGGAATAAGAAAAATTACAGCCGCAGGAAACAGCACCGCACCCGTATAATCCTGTGCATTTGCAATGAAAACGGACAATGTTTTCAAGCTGTCGTCCTTGAGGAATAACATCGGCTGCTCCACCATATTCCAGCAATCCGCAAATACGAACAGTACCACTGCAAAAATGCAGACACGAAGCTGGGGAATTACGCTTGTAATAAGAATGCGGAAAACTGAATCAGTTTCAAGCCGTGCTGCCTCAATCACCGAATTGTCAATGCTTTTCATATATTGGCGCATTACAACAACGCCAAAAGGACTGAAAATCATCGGAAGAATAATGCCCCATGGCGTATTTATAAGTCCCATATCCCGCAAGCCTATATAATTCGGCAGAATGGTCACTTGCAGCGGCATCATCATAAGAATTATGTAGAAAACAAACAACGCCCCTTTGCCTTTGAATTTTGCCTGCGAAAAACCGAAAGCACAGGGGATAATGACAACCAGCTGTGCAATTGTAATTGCGGCTGCATACAGAACGCTGTTCCAGAACATCGGGTAGAAAACAAAGCAATCAAACAGCAGATCGACGTAGCCTTGCAAGGACGGCGTTCCCTCAGACGAAAACGACATTACTGCCGTAGCCGCAACGGGTAAAATGAAAATCAGTGCAAGAACGGTAAAAATTACGGCGTTTACTTTTCTCATCGGTCGAACCTCCGCTGAATCGCCATTCCCGCCATTACAATGCCAAAAACAAGGATTGATGTCAAGACTGCCGAGGCGGCAAGGCTTTGATAATCAAGCTTCAAAAAATTATTGTTCATGTAATATTGCAGAGTGTAACTATGGTCAGGAGGATAATTGGTGCCGTAATACAAATAGCTTTCCTTAAATATTTTGAAGCTGTTTACAATCGACAGGAGCACAGTAAAAAATACTGTGGGCGCAATCATGGAAATGGTTATTTTGGTGTGCAGTATAAAGCTTCCGGCGCCGTCTAACCTTGCCGCCTCATATACCGAGCTTTCGATTGAAGTAAATGCGGCGGTAAGCAAAACCACACAAATACCGATATTTTTCCAGATAAACAGCAGATAAATCGGCAGTACGGCTGAGCTGTCCGCAAATACGCCGCGCCAAATCAGGACAATGCTTGCGGTGGGAATAACCATAGGGAGTATAAAAGCTACTCTTGTTTTTCGCACCCACCTTATGCCGTAGGACAGCGCAAGGGATATTATCAGGGCAAGCATCACCAGAATAGGCACCGCTGTCACAATCAGCAAAAGCGAGTTTTTCAGAGAAAGCAGGAAATATTCATTTGTGAGCGTTTTTATGTAGTTGTCAAGCCACACGAAATTGCGGCGGAACTGATTGTCTATCAGCGAATAGTACAGCACACGGATATACGGAACGACAAAAAACACAGAGGTACCGATCAGACTTGGGAGCAGACAGAGCTTGCATTTGGTGTTCCATTTAAAGTGTTTTCTCAGCTTGTTTTTCATCGGTTTGCTCCTATTCGTTAAGATAGGCAGAAAGCTTACGGTCCCCTTCGGCGATGAAGGCGTCAAGGGTAATTTCATCGGCGCAGTACCGCTCAAAGTCATCGGCATAGATTTCCGACGGAATTTGAAAGCATATCTCACCGTTTTCATAAATAGAGTACAAATCCCGTGCAAAGGGTGTGTTTTCATAGGTGCTTAAATCGGCAAGCATACAGGAATTTCGCCGGGAGGACATTGACTCTGCCGTATTTTCAATAAAGCCCAGCGTTTCGGACAGGCGGTCCGAATAAGGATTGACGCAAAGGAATGTGCATACGGCAACGCTTTTTCCCTTTCCCGATAAGGGCATCGGAGCGGCACGCAGATTTTCGTCATTGATTAAGGCGGTCTGCTGAAAACGGTACAGCAATTGTGTAAACAACGTTTTCTCGTAAATCGCCCTGTAATATCTGTCCTCTGCCCCGCTCTGCACAGTCATAAGTGCCGAATACAATTCAAAATTGCTTTTAAAAATCTCCTCGGAGCACCGCTCCTTTAACAGCAGGGCAAGACTGCGGAATTTCTCCGTATCGAACGATTGGTTTTCCGAAAGATAGCCGATTAGCTGCGTCTGTGTCAGCCAATAACTACCGCAGTCATAATATTCGGAGACGGCAGAAGCCTGTTTAACCGCTTGTATAAAGGGCTCCAATTCCTTTGACAGGGCAAATCCGTTTTCGGCACAGTTTTTCTCATTATAAGCAACCAACGGAATCTCGACGGCAATGGGGAGCATACAGATGTTTCCCTCGGAATCCGTTACAGCCTCCTTAATGTACGGAAAGCACCTATCAAGATATTCCGAAACGCCCGGTACGTCGTTCAGCGGATAAAAGCTGCCCTTTTCCTTAATGTCGTTGGCAATGCCCTGATCCGAGCCTATCATCGCCGCATCATAGCTTTTATCCAATGACAAAACCGTCAGTGCAAAGCCCTCGCCACTAAGCTGATTCATCTGAATTTCGCTTCCTGCCGAAAACGTCTGTTCGGTAAAATATTGACTTGAAATAATTCGGATTGGGCTGCCGCTTACTATGGTATTGTTCAAATCGTAACGCTTGATCAGTTTTTCGGAGGACATAGCGGAATCGGCAGTTTTCAGCCAAACATAGCCTGTCTCCGATGCGCAAAGATCCGATGCAAAAAATGGATAAACATCGTTAACAACTCTGATTACTCCGCTTTCGCCGTCCGCCTTGCTGACAGGCAGATCTCCCTGAAAATCGTTTGCGCCGATAAAAGCAAGCTCGCCCCTGTTGCCGTAAAACTCAAAGCTTGTCAGCATACCTAACTTATTCGTATAATTTTTCGCACTTGGCTCCCCATAATCGGCAAAATAATAGCCGCCCTCACTGTCGAAAGCGTAAATCTTTATATTTTCACCTGAAACGGAAAAGGTCACGGGAAATTCGGTTTCCGAAAAGACATTTTCGCCGCTTAACAGGTCAATGCTTCCCATTTTCTTTCCCGTATCCTCAAAATATACCGAAACTCCCTCCTCGGTCATAAACGGGTCAACCGGCTTAGCCTCGCTGCGGTGTTCGCCAAGCCAATACAGCTTATCGCCGCACACACCGATTTTTTCGATATTGTCTAATTTTTTAAGCTCACAAATCCTGTCCGCTGCTCCCGAATTTATATTAACGGAACAAATCAGAAATCCTCCGTTATCGTTAATTGCCGCATAGATATTATGCTTATCGGCGCAGATACATTTTACGTCATATAACATTATAATCGGAAAGAACTATACTTGATGTTAGACCTCCGTCCGTGCCGTAAGCGGAAAACACCGCCGCATAATTCTCGTCCGCACTCAGCGTGTACAAAATCTCTCCCGAAACCGCCATAAGCTGCGGATTTCCCGCCTGCTTATAAACAAAGGCTTCAATCGGTGCATTTTCCGTGTTTTTCTCCTGTGGGTCACAGCCGCAGGATAACAGAAATAAAATCGCCGCAAGAAAAACGGAAATATGTTTTCGCAGTGACATAATCTATCTCCTTATGCCAATATTTCGCCTTTGGCAATGTTTTTGTTCAGTGTCAGCTTAATAAAATAAAAGGTATGCTCCAATGATTCTTCTTCTCTTTCACAGCCGACACCGTAAATATTTTTATCATCGGCGTAGATATACCTGAAAGCGTATTCGCAATCTATTTGAATACAATTGTCCGATTTCTCGTCATACTTTCGCAAGGAGCTGCAATCATCAATAAAGTAAATTTCATCATTTAAAACCGTATAATCCAAGCATATAAACTTTTCTTCGTCTTCAAAATGCGAATCATCGTGATATGATTCGTACGGCTTTAATGCTGCAGCCTCTCCTGTCAGCAAAGAAAGCCGATTCAATGTGCCGTCTGTTTGTGAGCGGTAATAGTAATAATCTCCGTCGATACAGTCCCAATACGGGTGAATATTTTCCAATAAAAGTGCCTTGTTATTTTTCGCAAAAAATACCTTTTCATCTCCTGACCAATCATACTTTAAACGATATTCGCCGTATGCGGTATACTTTACGCCGTCATAAAGCCTTTCCGATGTACCGTTTTCGTCAATGCGGCATACCCCGGTGGGAGGTATCGGATCATCGGCAGCAGCATAATCGGTATAAAAAATTTCATCACCGCTGACAATGGGCATTGAAACGGGATAATCCGTCAAAGCGTTAAATACCTTTTCTTCAAGCTCGTAGCTGTATAATATGCCCTCGATGTGTACAAGATCATTACCGCCGATCTTGTAGCTGTCATTTTCGATAAAGTACAGCTTTCCGCTGTTATAACACAGATTATATGCGTTTCTTTCAAATAACCGTTCGGCAACCTCGCCGTTATATCTGTACACTGCGCCGTTCCACATAAAAAATGTATTTCCGTCTCCGTAACACAACAGAGACGGACGAAAATCCTTACAGTTTACCGTGCTTAATTTGATTTCAGATTTTGGAAGACCGCTAAAAATCTCATAATAAATCGCCGCATTGTTTATCTCGGAGGTTTCGGCAGGCAAATCAGTTTCGGAAGCCTGACTGCATCCTGATGATAATAAAAATAATGATGCAGCTGCCAAAATCTCAATAATGTGTTTCATATAAATCTCCTATAAAAAAATAAAAGTAATTTATATTTAATAAAAAGCGATATGCTTTTACCGAGAAAAGTGATCACACAAATCACCACCCTTTGGTAAAATTATATCACAGGAAATAACAAAAATCAACGGTTAATCCCTCAAATGCGGGTTTTGATCCCCCAAATGCAGGAATATTAAGCCGGAATATCTGTATTTTCATTTTTAGCAAGTAAAATATCAACAAAAAACATATCCGATTTTTCATATACGTCAATCAAGCCGTCATATTTATCCACTATATCCTTTACGGATTTTAATCCCCAGCCGTGCTGCGTTAAATCGGTTTTATTGGTCTCTAAATTTTTATTATTTTGAAGCACCGAGTTTTCTATGGTATTTCTGATTACAACTCTGTAATATCCGTCAACCTCGGATATAGTAAGTATGATTTGCGAGGAAGTATTATTACTGCAAGCTTCAATTGCATTATCCAATAAATTTGAAAGCAATATGCTTAAATCAAATTGGAGATATTCCGGAATCTTGGGGATTTTCCCCCCCTCCCTTGT
>DNUB01000082.1:0-133 GCA_003508605.1 Oscillospiraceae bacterium
CCCTTTCATTCCGAAAAAGAAAGGCTTGGACTTTTTCAACAGACAAACGCCGTTTTGGGCGGCAAGCCGCAAAAAATCGGGGCAGAGCAAGACTCTGTCCCGATTTTTTTGCTATTATCGCAATTTAGGAAAA
>DNUB01000082.1:415-4094 GCA_003508605.1 Oscillospiraceae bacterium
TTATTGCAATTTAGGAAAAAACCCCGATGGCTTTTTCTAAGACCTTTTTCCTTCCGAAAAATCTTATTTTAGGCTTTTCGGCAACCCGAACCGGACAGAATGTGTGCCGATCTGTTATCTTCCTTATTCTGCTTTTTCTCTCATTTCGCTGTACTTCTTTTTGGTGGCCATTCCCCCTCTGATATGCCGCTCCTGTTTATTCTTCTCCAAAACCTCCTGTACTTGTTTTTGCAGCGAGGGGTTTATTTTTTCCAATCTTGATGTTATATCCTGATGAACCGTGCTTTTGCTTATTCCAAAAATCTTTGCTGCGCTTCTTACAGTTGCGCCGTTTTCAATTATGTACTTTCCGAGGCTTACGCATCTTTCTTGTTTTGTTCCGAAATCTTGAACGGCTTGAACGGGTGGTGCTGCTTTCGCTGACATTGTTTCGCCCCTTTGCATTATTTTAAGGCAATGCGCTTTTTTATTTTTAAGGCATTTACCCTATTTCTGTAAAAATATATGCAGAGGTTGACTTAATGATTACAAATCAATTTGTCCATTTTTAACGGAAGGCCGCATAATTCTTATAAGTTGACGATTAGAATAAAAAACATTAAAGGAAGCTTCCAAAATATAATGTTCGGACATCTTAGGGCAATGCCGCCAAAGAAGTACGTTCAATACGAATCCTGCAAAAATCTTTGATTTTGGCAGCCGTATTTTATGGCGGCATCAAACAATAGACTTGTCTGTTGTTTGATTAGAGATTAGTATAAAACGCTCCCCTGCCGCATAGTTATGTACAAAAAGGACAAGGAGGCAGGGGAATTGGTCAGATCAAGGAAAATAACAGGCGTTCTCAATACAAAAAACAGGCGGAAGGAGGGTGAAAACACCGCAGCTTTATCCGAATCCGCCGACTTATCGGAAATATATACGGGATTAACCTCCGAACAGGCAAAAAAACGTCTGGCTGACGAGGGCTTAAACACCTTTGAGCAAAAAAAGAAAAACAGCGTTTTAAAAATATTTATGGGTCAGTTTAAGGACGTTATGGTCATGATTCTTTTGGCGGCTACCGTTGTATCGGTGGTAATGGGCGAGTATTACGACGCCGTTACGATTATGATAATCGTGGTGGTCAATGCCGTCCTGGGATTTATACAGGAGTACCGCACCGAAAAAACGCTGGAATCGATAAAAGCCATTGCCGCCCCTACCGCAAGGGTAATTCGCAATAGCCTTAAGGTAATTGTTCCTGCCGAGGAGGTGGTAAGGGGCGATATCGTTTTGCTTGAGGCGGGGGACAAGGTGCCTGCGGACTGCCGCATTCTGAAGTCTGTGTCTATGGAATGCGACGAATCCGCATTAACGGGCGAAAGCGTTCCCGTATCAAAATACCCTTGTCCCGTAAAGGAGGATCGGCTGAACCAAAAGGGTGCGGCTTATATGGGAACGTCGGTTGTGAAGGGACGCTGTACGGCAGAGGTTTTTGCCACAGGCAGAAGAACGCAGATGGGTAAGGTTTCCGATATGCTGGTAAGCATCGAGGAGGAGAAAACGCCTCTTCAGAAAAGACTCGGCGAATTGGGCAGGATAATCGGCGTAGGCTGTATAGCGGTTTGCGTTCTGGTAAGCCTTATAGGGATACTTCGGGGAAACCGAATATTCGATATGCTTTTTGTGGGAATAACCTTAGCCGTGGCAGCTATTCCCGAGGGGCTTCCCGCAACGGTTACCATCGCCCTTGCTCTTGCGGTCAGGAGAATATACAAACAAAAGGCATTGGTAAACAAGCTTCATTCGGTGGAAACCCTCGGCTGCACGAATGTAATCTGCACCGATAAAACAGGAACGCTTACCGCCAATAAAATGACCGTTACCGAAATATATACGGATTTTCACGGCTCGGTTAAGCTTTCAGCCGACAGTACAGCCGAAAAGATGCTTTTTACCTGCGGCGCATTATGCAATAACTCCGACGGGATAAACGGAGATCCCACCGAAGCCGCTTTGATAAATTCCGCAAAGGCGGCAGGCGTAGGTATTTCGGGCTATACCAGAATTAAGGAGATCCCCTTTGACAGTCGGACCAGGTATATGGAGGTAGAGGTAAGCACCTCCAACGGGGAAAGGGTAAGCTTTTTGAAGGGATCCGCCGATGTGGTATTGGATAAATGCGGCTTTGTGCTTACCGAAAAGGGTATAATGTCTTTGACAAATGCCGAAAAGAAGAAAATAGCTCTTGCCGTAGACGGTATGGCCTCGAGAGCACTCAGAACGCTTGCCTTTGCCTACAAAAAGACCCGGGAAGGCTCTTTTGTTTTTGTGGGACTTCAAGGTATGGAAGACCCTTTGCGTCCCGAAATAAAGGCGGCGGTTAAAAAGTGCGAAAAAGCGGGGATACGGATAATAATGCTTACGGGAGATCACAAAAACACCGCCGTGAACATAGCAAAGCAGGCAGGAATTATGAAAGGCGGAGAGCAAGCCCTTACGGGAGCGGAAATATCTCTTATGAGCGACGGCGAGCTTAGGAATGCGCTTAAAACCGCTTCCGTATTCGCCCGTGTAAGCCCTGCAGACAAGCTGCGTATTGTAAAATCGATAAAATCTCAGGGGAATATAGCAGCAATGACGGGAGACGGAGTTAATGACGCTCCCGCCGTAAAGGAAGCGGCGATAGGGGTCGCTATGGGCAGGTCGGGCACCGATGTAACCAAGGAAGCGGCAAAGCTGGTGCTTTTGGACGATAATTTTGCAACCTTAGTAAATGCGGTAGAGCAGGGAAGAACCATATATTCAAATATCCGCAAATTTGTAAGGTATATGTTAGCCTGCAACATAGGCGAGGTTTTTACAATGCTTTTTGCCATGATCTTAGGATTTCCCGTTGTTCTTATTCCGATACAGCTTCTGCTTATCAATCTGGTAACGGACGGTCTTCCCGCCATTGCTCTCGGAATAGAGCCTGCCGACGAAAATATAATGTCGGTTCCTCCAAGACCCGGCGATGAAAGCATTTTTGCCGGCGGAATGCTGTTTAAGATAATTTTCAGAGGTATTATGATAGGTATAGCTTCGCTGCTAAGCTTTGTGATTGCAGACAAAGGCATGGGGATTGACGGGGGAAGAACGGCGGCTATGGTGACGCTTAGCCTTTCGCAGCTTATATTCGTATTCGAATGCAAAAACGAGAAAAGGGGAATTTTTAACGCCCGCTATCTGTCTAATCCCAAGCTTATCCTATCGGTGCTGATAAGCCTTGCCGTTACTGTCGGCGCAGTGTATTTTCCTGTTTTATGCGGAATATTCGGTACTGCGGCACTTGACCCCGAGATCTTTGGGGTAAGCGTGGCTTTGGCGTTTGCCGCACCCGTTCTTAACGGAATAATCAGGCTGCTTTGGGGCGGAAGCGACAGTGGAAGCCGATAGCGTTTCACAGCTCCCGACGGAGCGTTGGGAATTTTGACCGCCGTCACGCCGGTTCTGTTACCGCCGGTACAAATTTTGCCGTTGTAAATCCCGTGAGCTTTGGCTGCCGTTTCCGACTTGATTTTGTGCAAGGCGGTCTGCAGCATCTGTCTCGGCTCAGGGGATTTATTTACGCTTTATGCTGCTGAATCGATTTTATTTTTTGATTTTCTAACCGAAATTAAGGACAAGCAAATAAAAAATGTAAATGTGCACAAAA
>DNUB01000106.1:0-11522 GCA_003508605.1 Oscillospiraceae bacterium
TTTACCCGTGAAAGCTGGAACGGCAGAATGAAGGCTTGCAGAGGTGTGGGGGCTTCAATGTCAAAGGATGAAATTTCAGCTTGGGAACAGGAGCATATTAAGCTGCTGGAGAAAAATACTCCTGACGAATTTGATATTTTACACTATGGGGCGATTGCGGAATTAAAGGTTATAAAATAGAATTTTTATAAGGAATACAAAATGAAATATATCAGGCATGCAGAAAGTAAAGACATTTCCCGTCTTGCAGAAATATTGATTTTTACAAAAAGAATTACATATCGCCCTATTTTTCAAGATGACAAGGTTTCTTTCGGAAAAATGCAGGTGCTTACATTAGCGAAGGAGCTTACAGAGAATAAATCGTTATTAGATACATATTGGGTATATGATGATGAATTTGTTAAGGGCTTAATTCGTATAGAGAAAGATCAAGTGGTTGAATTATATGTCGATATCTTTTTTAAAAATCAAGGCATAGGTAAAGCATTATTGAAATTTGCTGTTCAGAAAAAAGGGGCAAATCATTTATGGGTGTTAGAAAAGAATACAGACGCAATTTTCTTCTATTCACATAACGGGTTTATACTGTCTGACGAACGTAAAATAGAAGAGGGAACATCTGAATATATTGTTAAAATGATTATATAGTTTTTAAATATAAAAACCGCACAAAGCATCAGGTGCTTTGTGCGGCATTTTGGTTTATTTGCAAATGTGTTTCACGATACCGCAGGCTATTTTTTCTCCTGCATTTCCGGAAGGCTGAGTGGTAAAGTTATCAGGCATACTGTGGATAATAACGGCTTTACCGAATATCTCGGTAACTCTGAATTTATCGGTAAGGAATATAAGAATCGCTTTTCCCTTTGCACTGAACAGCGGCGGCATATCTCCTGCATGGCAGGGGTGGGGGCGGCTGTTAGGGTCGTAATGGCTGCCTGCATCGGCAAAGGGATCGGACTGATTTCCCGAGCACCGTGTTCCCTCATGAATATGAAAGGCAAAAAACGGATTGCTCCTTTTCGGTAATCCTTCTATTTCAGCGCACACCATCACGCTGTCGCATAATTGGTAAAATATAACCTTTCCCTTGATATCGGAATATTTGTTGCTGCCGCAAATAACAGCGACTGCATTTGGGTTGCCATTAAGTACATTATAAATCGTGCTGCAATTTTTCATAGTCAATCTCCGTTCATTTTCTTGTAATATATGCTGATAAACGGAAAAGGTTATTAACCCAAAGGGAAAAGCCTGTCAGTGGCAAAACCCCCTTAACGGCATAATCTGTTAAAGGGGGGTTGGATTTGTTATTTGCTGAAATATTATTACTTATACTTGCCTTGTCGGTGGATTCCTTAGCCGCTGCAATAAGCTATGGAATTGCAAAAATAAAGATTTCTGTTTGTCAGGCGGTTTTCATAAGCTTTGTATGCAGCGGCTTTCTGCTTTTTTCGGTAGGCTTTGCGGCGGCATTGAGCTGTTATATTCCTAAGATACTTACTAAGATAGGCAGCTTTATCATTCTTTTTTTAATCGGAGCTGTTAAGCTATTTCAAAAGCCGAAAAGTGAAAAACCGGAAAGGCTGCCTGCTGCAAAAACTCTTCTTTTTGCTGTTTCAATGTCCTTGGACGGATTGGCGGCAGGCTTCGGAGCAGGTCTGGCAGCAGAGGATAATATTGCCGTGGTTGGCCTGTTTTCCTGCTTTATCACATTTTTAACGGTATATTTGGGAAATGCTTTGGGGTTAAGGATAAATAAAAACGCTCCCCCTTTTATACAAAAAGTAGGGGGAGCGGCAATAATTTTGGTTGCGGTATGTAAGTTAATTTAAGTAAAATATGACATAAATTAAAGGGATTTTAAAATCTCTCCGTGAAGATCCGGCGTAGCACCGATGGCGTTGGATTCGTCAGTATCGATGTGCATGGCGTCGGCGAAGTTTTCGCTTACTCTGATAACGACATCGCCTAAAACAGCCTTTCTTTCGGGGGTGTCTATTTTCACCCATACAATATCCTTGTTTTTAAGGCATAGCTTTTCAGCGGTTTCGGGAGTCAGATGTACATGACGTTTTGCAACAATAACGCCTTCCTTGATTTCAATTTCTCCGCATGGTCCTATAAGCTTGCAGCCGGGAGTTCCCGCTATGTCTCCGCTTTCTCTGATAACTATGGGAAGTCCGATAGAACGTGCGTCGGTGGCAGACAATTCAACTTGATCCGCCGAACGGCAGGGCCCTAAAATAGACACATTGGCCAAGGATTTTTTAGGTCCCTCAACAGTAACTCTCTGCTCGCTGGCAAACTGTCCGGGCTGTGAAAGATCCTTTTTTTTGGTAAGCTCCGCTCCTTTTCCGAAAAGGATTTCCAGCGTTTCCTTTGTCACGTGAACGTGACGGGCTGATGTTTCAACTAATACTTGTGACATAAATGCCTCCTAAATCTCAGAACAGTAAGGAAGAAATAATATATCCCGCTGCAATTATTACGGCAAGAGCGATAGCTCCGATTTTTATTACAATTTGCAGCTTTTCCCTTGTTTTTTGCCTCATCCTCATTGTCCCTTTCATATTATATTATAACACAATTATAACATATACTATAATTAATTTCAATAGTTTTTATCGGGGTAGGGTGCTTAAGGCAACACCGCACAATGAATGTTTAATGTCTTGGTATGCGACTTGCCCTGATATTTTCCCCCGGATCGCACAAATTTTTCCTAAAAGGCGTCAGCCTTCCCTGATTAAATTTATGCAATCTGACGAAAAATCTGACTGCTCAATTCACACGCAATCATTGAGCGGTGTTGCCTTAAATTTCGTCCTTTTCATATAAATCGTCAAAAATACTGCATTCGGTCAAATAAACATCCTCTTCGTTTCCAAAGGTGTAACAGAGCATATCCCCTTTATCTCCTACCATATATCCGTCATAATTCCATTTTGTAAAAACTTTTGTATAACGCTCCAACGGTCTTGCTAAAATTGCGGAATCGGTGTTGGAAAGACATTGACGGGCTTTTGGAAGTATTTCGCAGTGTTTGCCCTCAGTAACGTTTATTACAGTCGGTCTGTATTCGTATTCCCCTGTAAAAGGGGCGTCAAGGGGAGTGTATTTTCCGTCAAATATTTCTTTTTGGATAGGATATACCTCTCCCGATTTTCCAAGCATAATATAGATATCCTCGCCGCTTCTTACAAGCACGTCTCCGTCCAGCGTTCTGATTTTACATTCGGTGCCTGAGCCGAATAGGTCGGTTGATTTTATATATCCGAAAATTCCCGGCTTTTTTCTGTATTTTTGCAGCTTGCCATAGTCCTTTTCTTTATCGTTATACCTGATTACATCATAGCCGCCGTAATATTCGCCGATCTTTTTTATAAGATATGATTCCGGTGAACAGGAAGGGTATTTTTCCTGAAAGGAGTCAAGATTTATAAATCCGCCTGCTTTATCTAAATGACCGCCGCCGCTGCCAACTTCTTTTGTAATGTAATCTGCCAGCTCGTTAGCGGTGATTTCGGCGGTACAGCTTCTTACGGAGATTTTATATCCGCCTGAGCATTTATTGTATGTAACGGAAATATCAACTGTGTCAACCTGAATAATAAAGTCGCCGATCACGCCTAAAATGTTGGGATCGCAGGGAGCTGCTTCCACAATAGCCAAACGGAACCGTTCAAGATATTTTGTACTGGTAATGGCTTCTCCTGCGGTAACCAATTCGTCCATATTAAAGTTGGCATGCTTCAGCTTTAATATCAATCCTTTATCATATTTCAGAAAATCTATCATATCTCTTTCAAGAGGGTGACCTATTTCGGAAAAATGGTCGCTGTCCATATAGAGTCCGTAGTAAAGAGCCGTCGCCATTGGAATATCTGCATTTATATCATATCCCGCTGATTGCAGCATTGCATAGCATATTGTAGAGGCACTTGCGTAATTGCTGCGTATCTCCGCCATGCTGTCCGACAGCTTTCCGGTATTGTGATGATCTATCATTGCAATGTTTTCCGCCTCAAAGCAGGCGACGTTGCCCTGTCCGTATTGGCAGTCAACCGTTATAAGAAGCTCGGGCTTATTAAGCTCTGTTACATATTCCAAAGGTATATCAAGCTCGGATATGAGAATAAGCATATTGCTCTTTTTGATTATATTGCTTCCGCTGTAAATCAAACGAACGTTTTTGCCTGTTTTTTTAAAATACCGATATATGGCAAAGCCTGAGCCGACTGCATCAGCATCAGGGTTATTATGAATCTGTACGACTATCTCGTTAAAACGGTTTAAATCGGATAACTGCATTTTACACTCCTCGCTTTGTGAATTTTAAGCATATTATAGCATTAAAAGCTAAAAATTTCAATAAATGCAACAATATTTGTTTTATGCGCCTTGAAACTTGCAAATATAATTGTATTGTGGTATAATTAACAAAGACTGTGAAAAAAGGAAAAATTGTTTTTATGTCTTAGGGTGCTCTGCCTTTTTAAAGAAATTGCTTTCTTGAGCGGCTCCTATTACGGTTATTGTATTAAAACAGTTTCAGACGGAATGAATGAGTGCCTTTTACGTCAAAAAGACTTTGTTTTTTTAATGAAAGCAAGGTTCCTTTAAGACTCTTCTTTATGAAAATCAAATTTGGTCAAAATAAAAAATATCGGGTATCTTAATGAGAATTATAGGAATCGATCCGGGCTATGCAATTGTGGGCTTTGGAATAATAGAATTTGAAAACAGCCGATTTAAAACCGTAGATTACGGTGCGATCACCACCCCTTCGGGAATGGATTTTAATAAAAGGCTTGGGATTATTTACGAGGATCTGTGCCGGCTTCTTGATATTTACAAGCCCGAAAGCTTGGCTATTGAAAAGCTTTATTTCCAAAATAATCAAAAAACGGCAATAGATGTGGCGGAAGCGAGAGGGGTAATTCTGTTGTCGGCTATCCAGAGAAATATTCTTATTCGTGAATATACTCCCCTTGAGGTAAAAAAATCAATTACCGGCTATGGGCAGGCGGTCAAAAAGCAGGTCCAGGAAATGACAAAAAGAGTTTTGCATCTTTCTGAGATACCTAAGCCGGACGATACTGCCGACGCACTTGCCATAGCGGTTTGTCATGCTCATACCGATAATTCGCTTTTGGCAGGGTTCAGCAAAAAGGAGCTTAATTAAAAATTACAGAGGTTTTTATGATCTACAGTATAAACGGTGAAGTTGTACATATTGAACAAAATATGATCGTCATAGAATGCGGCGGTGTGGGCTATGCCTGTCTTTCTACCTCTTCCGCAGTTTCGGCGGCGTCTGTGGGAGAAAAGCTTAGGCTTTTTACACACTTAAATGTCAGAGAGGACGCCGTCGAGCTTTTCGGATTTGCAGACGAAACGGAGCTAAATTGCTTTAAAAAGCTTATTTCGGTTTCCGGAGTAGGCTGTAAAATGGCTGTCAGCGTTTTATCGGCTTTATCTCCGCAGGAGTTTGCATTGTCGGTTATAAACGAAGATTATAAAAAGCTTACAAGGGCTCAGGGCGTTGGAAATAAGTTAGCGCAGAGAATAGTTTTAGAGCTTAAGGATAAGCTTAAAAAGGACAGCTCCTTTGAAAATACAAATATTCCTCAAATCGATATAAAAGCCGTAGGCGGAAATGCCTATAACGAGGCTTTGACCGCTCTTATGGTATTAGGCTTTACCAACAGTCAGGCACAATCCGCCTTAGACGGACTTTCCGTTGAGTTATCTGTTCAGGAGCTTGTCAAGGAAGGGCTAAAAAGGCTTTCGGGAAAGTAAAGAAATTATTTAAGCCGATGAAAGAAGTGATACAGTGGCAATAGAAATGGGCAGCTTTAAGGGCACGGATGAGGAAGATGTACAGTATGGCAGAGTTATTGATTCTTCCTGCACCCCTGAGGATATAGATGTAGAATTCAGCCTTCGTCCCAAGACTCTCTCCGAATATATCGGGCAGGAAAAGGTCAAGGAAAATATGAAAATATATATTGAGGCGGCAAAAAAGAGAAAAGAGCCTCTTGACCACGTGCTGCTGTACGGTCCTCCTGGACTGGGAAAAACCACTCTTTCCGGAATTATTGCCAATGAAATGGGTGTAAACATAAAAATTACCTCGGGTCCGGCAATAGAAAAACCCGGCAGTCTTGCTTCAATTCTTACCACCTTAAAGGACGGAGATGTTTTATTTATAGATGAAATTCATCGATTGTCGAGGCAGGTTGAGGAAGTGCTTTATCCGGCAATGGAAGATTATGCACTTGATATAATGATAGGAAAAGGACCGGATGCGCAGTCAATACGTATTGATTTGCCTAAATTTACATTGATTGGCGCAACAACAAGAGCGGGGCAGCTGACGGGTCCCTTGCGTGACAGATTTGGCGTTGTGGAAAGGCTGGAGCTTTATAATCATCAGCAGCTTACGGAAATCATTATGCGGTCGGCGGTTATCTTGGCCATTCCCACATTAAAGGAGGGTGCGGCGGAGCTTGCAAGGCGTTCAAGAGGCACTCCCCGTATTGCAAACAGGCTTTTAAAAAGAGCAAGGGATTTTGCAGAGGTAAGAGGAGACGGGAAGATTACTAAGGATTTAGCTAATTACGCTTTAAACTGTCTTGAAATAGATGATTTAGGCTTAGATAGCTTGGACAGGCGAATGCTGACTATGATAATAAAGGGATATAACGGCGGTCCCGTGGGACTTGAAACGCTTGCCAGTGCGCTTGGTGAGGAATCGGTCACCTTGGAGGATGTATGCGAGCCGTATTTGATGCAGCTGGGCTTTATTGCCAGAACTCCGAGAGGACGAACAGCCACTGCGCTTGCATATAAGCATTTGGAAATAGATTTTAACGGACAGCAGACAATGTTTTGATTAAAGCGTATTTGCATTCAAAAAGGGAACTTAAAAATACGCTTTGTAAAGGTTTACACATTAAAATAACCGACATTTTGCTTAAAGCTCAGTAGAATAAAGCAACATCAAATTTTTAGGAGAAGATTCAGATATGGGAAGATTATTCGGAACGGACGGTGCAAGAGGGGTAGCGATAACGGAGCTGACCTGCGAAACCGCAATGCAGATAGGAAGAGCGGCAGCTATGGTTTTAACCGAGCATAAAACCGACAGCGGAAGGGCAAGGATTTTTATCGGAAAAGACACAAGAATTTCATCCGATGTACTTGAAGCCGCTTTGGTTGCGGGGATCACCTCCGTGGGAGTCGATGTACAGCTTTTGGGCGTCGTGCCTACTCCTGCGGTGGCTTTTCTTGTGAAAAAACACGGTGCTGACGCAGGAGTTATGATCTCCGCATCTCATAATTCTGTTGAATATAACGGAATCAAGCTTTTTGCAGGAACAGGCTTTAAGCTGCCCGACAGTGTAGAGGAAGAAATAGAGGAGCTTATTCTTGACAATCCGCAGGATATTCGGCTGAAAGACGGCTGTGATTTGGGCAGGGTGAGCGTTCTTTCCGATGCGGCCGAAGAATATATTTCTCATCTTGAAAGCACTGCCGATTGTCATTTTGACGATTTGACCGTTGCAATAGATTGTGCTAACGGAAGCGCATCGGTAACGGCGGAAAAGCTTTTTACCCGACTTGGAGCAAAATGCCATATGCTCAGCAATACTCCCGACGGCACAAATATTAACCTTGACTGCGGTTCTACGCATTTGGAAAAGCTTTGTAGATTTGTAACGGAAAATAAGTGCGATTTGGGAATTGCCTTTGACGGCGACGCAGACAGATGTCTTGCGGTTGATGACAGCGGAACGGTTGTGGACGGCGATAAGCTTATTGCAGTTATATCCAACTATATGAGGGAAAAAGAAACCTTAAATAAAGATACCGCAGTTGTTACTGTTATGAGCAACTTAGGTTTTCATCAGTATATGAAGAAAAACGGTATAAATACCGTTTGTACGGCTGTAGGCGACAGATATGTACTTGAAGAAATGTTAAAAAACGGTTATAATATAGGCGGTGAGCAGTCGGGGCATATAATTTTTTTGGATTATGCCACTACAGGCGACGGTCAGCTTACGGCAGTACAGCTTTTAAGCATGCTTGTAATGTGCGGAAAAAGCCTTTACCGTCTTACATTTGGAATAAAAGACTATCCGCAGATTTTACATAATGTGGTTATAACCGAGGATAAAAAGGGCAAATGGGATAAAACGCCTGCAATTACAGATGTTATAAAAGAGGCTGAAAGGTCTTTGGGGGATAACGGCAGAGTTTTAGTAAGAGAAAGCGGAACAGAGCCGCTGCTTAGGGTAATGATAGAGGGCGTTGACGACAGTGCAGTAAGCTTTTGGGTAAATGAAATTGTTTCGGCTGTAGAAAAAGAGCTTTGCGGAAATACTGAGGCTTGAAAACGGAGGTTTTAAAATGGCAAAATTAGAATGTGAGCTTTTTGGACATTTTGACGAAATTTTAGAAAAGCTTAACATGGCTGTTTTAAACGGAAGCAAAAGTGCTGCCTTAGAAGAATTTTCGGATTTTGCCGCTGCCGATATGAAGTGTGCTATAAGGGCTTATGAAAGATACAGCTGGTTGGGAAACGGCAGGGTAAGCCTTAACATTACCTTGATAGAATCGAGAGGGAAAATTTTCCTTTCTGCTATTTCCACAGGCGGAAGTCAGGCAGTTTTCTTTAAAATAAACACTATAGGAGAAGAAAATTTTCTGAACACCATAAAATGGGTAGTAAATATGTACAGCAAGGACAGATAAAAGATCGGACAAAGGGACGGAAAAATGAGAATTGCCGATAATTGGCAGGATTACTGCCTTATAGATACGTCAGATGGGGAAAGGCTTGAAAAATGGGGAAATATAAGCCTTATACGCCCGGATCCTCAGATAATCTGGAAACGTTCATATTTATCAAAAGAATGGAACAGTGCGGACGCAAAATATATACGTTCTTCAAGCGGCGGCGGTCATTGGGAATATACAAGGGATTTACCCGAAAGCTGGAAGATAAAATATAAGAATCTTACATTTAAGGTAAAGCCTACGGGCTTTAAACACACGGGACTTTTTCCCGAACAGGCTGTAAATTGGGATTATTGCACAGAGCTAATCAAAAATGCTCACCGCCCGGTAAAAGTGCTTAATCTTTTTGCTTATACAGGAGGAGCGACTCTTGCATGTGCGGCGGCAGGCGCAAGCGTATGCCACTTAGATGCCGTAAAGGGCATGGTGGAATGGGGAAAGGAAAACGCAGAGCTCAGCGGTTTAAAGGATAGGCCTATCAGGTGGATAGTTGACGACGCATTGAAGTTTTTAAACAGGGAAATAAAGAGAGGAAACAAATATGACGGAATAATTCTTGACCCGCCAAGCTACGGCAGAGGAACTAACGGAGAAATGTGGAAATTAGAGGATTGTATACATGAGCTTATGCTTAAATGCTCACTGGTTTTGTCCGACGAGCCTTTATTTATTTTGTTAAACAGCTATACTACCGGGCTTTCCCCATCGATTATGGCATATCTCCTGAAAATGACGGTAGGTTTGGAGTTTAAAATTGAAGTGGAAGCTGAGGAAATCGGACTGCCCGTAAATAATACAAGGCTTGCTATCCCCTGCGGCAATACAGCTATTGTTCATTTTATGTAATTCGGAAATAAGGAGTGCCTGTGAATATTATCGAAGTTAAAGATCTTTCGTTTGAATATCCCGTAACCGACGATGAGGGAAATGTTATTGGCGGAAACAAGGTGTTAAAAAACATAAACCTTAAAATTCAAAAAGGGGAGTTTTTGGCTGTATTAGGTCATAACGGCTGTGGTAAATCCACATTGGCTAAGCATTTCAACGGGATATTGATAGGTAATTCGGGGAAGGTTTATGTAAACGGAATAGATACGGCAGATGACGACAGAATCTATGATGTTCGGCAAACAGTGGGAATGGTATTTCAGAACCCCGACAACCAGCTTGTGGCAACCATTGTGGAGGAAGACGTTGCTTTTGCACCTGAAAATTTAGGAATAGAACCTGCTGAAATCAGAGAAAGGGTTGACGAGGCTTTAAATGCGGTGGATATGTACAAATACCGTCTCCACTCTGCGCATCAGCTTTCGGGAGGACAAAAACAGCGTATCGCCATTGCTGGAGTTATAGCCATGCGCCCCCAATGTATTGTTCTTGACGAGCCTACCGCTATGCTTGACCCGAAGGGCAGAAAGTCTGTTATGAAAACTATAAAAAAGCTTAACAGCGAATTTGGCATTACTATTGTGCTTATAACTCACTATATGGACGAGGCTGCACAGGCAGAGCGTGTGGTGGTAATGGATAACGGAAAAATAATAATGGACGATGTTCCGAAAAAGATTTTTTCACAGGTGGACAGGCTTAACGAGGTGGGTCTTGATGTTCCGCAGGTAACACAGTTAGCCTATGGGCTGAAAAAAGAGGGAATTGACATTTCTCTTGAGGTACTTACCGAAGAGGATATGCTCGGTGAGATAGAAAGGCTGATATCTTAATGATTTTATCGGATAAGACAATATTGCGAATGCTTGACGAAAAAACTTTGGTGATAAACCCTCTAAACAGTGAACAAGTTCAGCCTGCCAGTGTAGATATAAGGCTGGGCGATAGTTTCAGTGTTGTTGAAGATTCACCGTCGGGGATTATAACCTTGGAAAATGAAATTAACTATAAAACAATCCATGCCGACTCATATTTAATACTGCCCGGACAATTCGTACTTGCAACTACAATGGAATATTTTGAACTGCCGTGTAATTTAACTGCTTTTGTTGAGGGCAGAAGCTCTCTCGGTCGTATGGGGCTTTTTATTCAGAATGCAGGCTGGGTCGATCCTGGCTTTAAGGGTGAAATAACCTTGGAATTATACAACGCCAACAGATTTGCTATAGAGCTGAAATCGGGCAGAAGAGTAGGACAGCTTGTTTTTGCGGAAATGGACGATTATGCTTTAAAACCCTATAACGGCAAATATCAGAGGCAAACGGGTGCAACGGGATCAAAGGTTTTTTTGGATAGCGATAGGTAATATGAAAGGTATAATTATGGATAGGATAAATGATACATCTGTTGTAAAACAGCAGTATGCTGCCTCAAATAATTTAAATATAAGAATATCGATTCATGATAAATACTCAACGAATAAGGTCGGATTCGGGAATTGGATAATTTCAAATTATAAAATAGATAAAGGAGCCAAGGTATTGGAGATAGGCTGCGGAAGCGGAGATATGTGGAAAAACAGAGAGTCGTTGATTTCCAATTGCTCCAAGCTGGTGCTTTCCGACTTTTCGGAAAGCATGCTAATGACGGCAAAAGATAATATAGGCAAATATGATAATATTGAATATAGAGTTTTGGATATTCAGGATATACCTTATGAGAACGAAGCCTTTGACGTAGTTATTGCAAATATGATGCTGTACCATGTTACCGACATAAATAAAGGCTTGGTAGAGGTACGGCGGGTTTTAAGGAGAGGC
>DNUB01000106.1:11792-12667 GCA_003508605.1 Oscillospiraceae bacterium
GAGAGGCGGATATTTTTACTGTGCCACATTCGGAGAGCATGGAATAATGGAATATCTTTCGGAGATTTTTTCCGATTACGGCGTTGAAAATGAGACCAATAAGAATTTTTCGCTTCAAAACGGATATGAAATTTTAAGTAAGTTTTTTGCTGATGTTGAAAAATTGAAATATGCGGATTCTTTAGCGGTTACCGATATAGATGATATGATGGAATATATTTATTCGCTTTCGGATATGACGACTTTAAATAATATACCGAAACAAGAAATAAAGGATGTTTTGACGAGAAATACAAAAAACGGAGTTTTAAATGTGCCTAAGGAATATGGAATGTTTATTTCATCATAGAAAATGACGGATTTTTTATTGTCGGAAACACAAAGATAAAAAGAGACATAAAAATACAAAGAACAAAAGGAAGCATTAAATGAATGCAGTAGAAACAAGAAATCTGACCTACAAATACAGCATAGGCACTCCCTTTGAAACCACTGCCGTGGACGATGTGAGCGTCGTTATCGAGCAGGGCGAGTTTGTGGGAGTGATAGGTCACACAGGAAGCGGTAAGTCAACCTTTATACAGCATCTGAATGGTCTTTTAAAGCAAAGCTCCGGAGAGGTTCTTATCAACGAAAGAAATATCTGGGACAAAAATGTCAATATAAAGGATATACGATTTGAAGCCGGCTTGGTATTTCAGTATTCCGAATATCAGCTTTTTGAGGAAACGGTATATAAGGACATTGCCTACGGTCCGAAAAATATGGGTCTTTCGGAAGAAGAAATCGACAGACGGGTAAAAAATGCCGCTCTTCAAATGGGTCTTGACCATGAGCTGCTGGAAAGATCTCCCTTTGATTTGTCAGGCGGGCAG
>DNUB01000106.1:12945-15242 GCA_003508605.1 Oscillospiraceae bacterium
CCCTTTGATTTGTCAGGCGGGCAGAAAAGACGGGTAGCTTTGGCGGGTGTAATAGCTATGGAGCCTAAGATCCTTATTCTTGACGAGCCGGCGGCGGGACTTGATCCTGCGGGGAGGGACAAGGTGCTGGAGGAAATCTCGGGTTATCATAAAAACTCGGGTACTACGATTCTCCTTGTTTCTCACTCTATGGAGGATATAGTAAGGTATGCAAATAAAGTTCTTGTGATGAATCATGGAAAGCTTTTCTGTTACGAGTCCACCGACAAGGTTTTTTCCATGTCTAAGGAATTACAGGAAATCGGTTTGGATATTCCGCAAATAACTAAACTATCACATCTGCTTGCCGAAAAGGGGATAGATATAGGCAGCGATGTATATACGGTAGAAAGAGCAAAGGAAAGACTTTTGAAAAGACTAAAAGGAAACACAAATGCTTAAAGATATAACATTGGGACAGTATTTCCCGGGAAATTCCGTTATACACAGAATGGACAGCCGCTTTAAGATAGTTCTGGATATTCTTTATGTGGTAATTCTTTTTGTGGCGGATAACTATGTTTCTCTTGCCATAGCGGGAGTTTTTATACTTATGGCTTATGCGGTATCGGAAATCAAGCCTATTATGATGCTGAAAAGTCTGAAGCCCCTTATGCCCCTTATCCTGTTTACTGCCATACTTAACCTGTTTTTTGTAAAGGGCGAGGGTGAGCCTTTGGTGGATTGGTGGATTTTTCACATATATATGGAGGGCATTTCAACCGCTGTCTTTATGATAGTGAGAATAGTTTGTCTTATAATAGGTATGTCTCTGCTTACCTATACCACCTCGCCTATTGTGCTTACAGACGCTATTGAAAGGCTTTTATCCCCTTTAAAAAAAATTAAGCTTCCTGTTCACGAGCTGGCTATGATGATGACCATTGCACTAAGATTTATTCCAACCCTTATTGAGGAAACGGACAAAATAATGTCTGCTCAGAAGGCAAGAGGAGCCGATCTTGACACAGGAGGCTTAATGAAAAGAGCAAAGGCACTTGTTCCTATTTTGATTCCGCTTTTTGTTTCCGCCTTTAAAAGAGCCAACGAGCTTGCAATGGCTATGGAATGCCGCTGCTATAAGGGCGGAGAGGGAAGAACCAAGCTAAGACAGCTAAAGGCAATGCCTTTTGATTATATGATTGCAATGCTTATGCTTACACTTTTAGGCTTTGTGATAATTGACAATATGGTGTTTTAATGAAAAATCTTAAGTTTATAATTACTTATAACGGTACTGCCTATAACGGATATCAAAGTCAGCCTAACGGCAATACAATTCAGGATAATTTGGAAAAGTGTTTAAAGCTTTTACTTAACCAAGCCGTCAGCGTTAACGGTTGCTCAAGAACCGATGCGGGAGTACATGCACGCGAATATGTGTTTAATGTAAAATATGACGAGACATTAAGCGGAATAGGTATTCAGGGTATCGTTAAAGGAATGAACGCACTTTTGCCGGATGATATTGCTGTGGTAAGCTGTGAGGAGGTCGGTGAAGCTTTTCACGCAAGGTTTGATTCAAAGGGAAAAGAATACTTGTATTTATTGGATAATTCAAGAGAGAGGTGTGTGTTTACAAAGGATTTAGCACTTCCGTATTTTTATAGAATAGATATGGAAAGAATGAGGACCGCCGCAGAGCTGATAAAAGGAGAACATGATTTTGCGGCTTTTTGCAAGGCGGAGGCAAAGGCTCATTTAAAAACTACGGTAAGAACGGTTTTTGATGTGAAAATAGAGCGGGAAGACCGTTTTGTCAGGATCTATGTCAGCGGAAGCGGTTTTTTGCATAATATGGTAAGGATAATTGCAGGCACGCTGATCTATGTCAATGAGGGCAAACGGAATATTGACGATGTTAAGGAAGCATTGGACGGCGGAAACCGAGAAAAAGCGGGCATAACGCTTCCTGCCTGCGGATTGTATTTAAACAGGGTCTTTTATTAGTTTTAAAGGAGAAGCAGATGACCGAAAAAAACAGGTCCGAAAATAAAACAGCTGATTTTGAAGATTACAGAAAAAAGGTTAAGCAGCGAAAGCTTTTAGTTAAGCTGATAATTATTTTGATTTTATTTTTTGGCGTTTTTGTGCTTGTGTTAAATATAGATAATATTATAGATTCTTTAAAGGGTGTGGCGTCAAAAATTGATTCCAAAACCTCAACTGAGGTGGGCTATCCGATAAAGCTTTCCGGAAGCGCATCTTATTCCTTTGAGAGCTTTGGAGAAAACTTTTCTCTTCTTTCCGATACATGG
>DNUB01000106.1:15546-17327 GCA_003508605.1 Oscillospiraceae bacterium
CTTCTTTCCGATACATATTTATACACCTACAGTCTTGACGGCGGGCAGAATTACGCTTTAAAGCACAGCTATTCAAAGCCTGTTCACTGCACCAATTCCAGAAGAATACTGCTTTATGATAAGGATTACAATGATTTTTCCCTGTACAGCAAAACAAGGCTGATTTATAAAAACACTTTGGAGGAAAAAATCGTTTTCGGCAGATTATCCAACCGAGATTCGGCGGCTATCGTTACAAATTCGGACAGATATTCAAATATTGTTTATATCTACGACGGAAACGGCGAATGGAAATATACAAGAAAGTTTCTTAATGAAAATGTTATGAACGTAGGGTTTTCTTCTGATGACAGGTATATTTATGTCGTTACCTTAGGGGCGGAAAACGGAGATATTTTTTCCTCAATATACAAGTATGATACAACAGACGAGTCCGAGGCAGTATGGTCATATAAATTGATCAAATCCGTTATACCCCTGGAGATAGTCGTTAAAAAGAACAGGGTATGCGTCATTTATGACAATTATGCTGTTTCAATCAATGAATCGGACGGTTCGCTGCAGGGCGAAAAGGAGTTTCAAGGCACAGTTGCCTGCCTGGACAGTTCAGATTCAATGATCGGACTTATTTACTATGATTCCTCTTCAAACAAGAACATTCTCGTTTCCCTTGATTATAATATGAAAGTAAATGCAAGCGGCATAGTAAGTCCGAATATAAATAAGGTTATATTGGACAGAAACACAATCTATATAATTCAATCGGGTAAAATAACAGGGTTTAATTCGGAAATGAAAGCGGTGGAGGAAAAAGAGATTTCAGAGGACTGCGTTTCTTTTATCAAAATCGGAAATTCATTTTTGTTATTGGGCTATAACAGCATAAACATAGAAAATTTAACATAAGCAGGACAAAGAGAAAGGAACATATTATGGGAACAGATCTTTTTTGGTTTTTTGATTTGGCGGTAGTGGCTTTATTGGTGATTTTTTTATACAAGGGCTTTCGCAAGGGCTTTGTGTCTGTGCTGATAAGCTTTGTTGCAATGGTTGCGGCTTTTGCTGTTGCTTTGCCGGTAAGCGGAGTTTTATCGGACAAAATATATGACAACGTGATAAAGGATGCGGTATCCGACGAAATCAACAATAAAATGGACAGCGTTTTAAACGATACCGTTATAGGCAATTTAAACAAAATAGATATGAAAAAAGCTAAGATCAACGGAAAAGAGCTTTCGTCTTTAAGCTTCACACCTAATAATGCGGGTAAAATAACTATTGATCTGACTAAGCTTGATGTAAGCGGCACCGGAATAGATAAGGTTGATTTATCTGCATTCGGCATAGATGCGTCAACGGTAAATTATTCATCCTTAAATTTAGGTTCTGTTGAAATATCTGCTGTGGAAAGAGAAAACTACGGCTTAGAAAATATGATTCTTGCGTCGGTATTAACTGAAAATATTTCTAAGGGCGACGCTTACAGCACAATAACCGACTCCTTAAATCAGATGTCTGAATATTTGCCCTCGTTTATGTCGGGAATAGCTGATTCTGTTTCGTCGGGAGACAAGGGAATTATAAAAAATATTGTTCTTTGCGTAATCGACACCGATACGGGCAGTATCTCCGAAAGCATTACCGATACAATGGTAAAGCCTGTTTTATTGGTACCTATGCGGGCATTGATTTTTTTGATTCTTTTTGTTATAATATTACTCATACTGAGCTTAGCGTCTAAATTGTTTAAGGGAGTGAATAAGATACCTCTTGTTGGCGGG
>DNUB01000106.1:17595-21035 GCA_003508605.1 Oscillospiraceae bacterium
CTTGTTGGCGGGGTAAACAGAATTTTGGGTGCAGCGGCAGGCTTTGTTCAGGGTGCTGTGGTAATTTTCCTTATTTGTATTTTTGTTCAGGTCGTTATTTCACTTTCGGGAAACGAACTGATTTTCCTTAATACAATGACAATTGACAAAACTTGTATTTTCCAAAAAATATATTACTTCGACTTTATAAATTTTATGGCTTAATCGGTTATTGAAATCGCAATAAGTAAAGGAGATATAATGCTATGATGATGTGCAGCAGATGCAAAAAACGTCCCGCTGTTGTTTTTATTACTTCCGTTCAGGGAGAAAATAAGCGCAACGAGGGTCTGTGCCTCAAATGCGCAAAAGAACTGAATATACCTCAGGTCAGTGAGTATATAAATCAATTGGGTATTCCGGAAGAAATGATCGAGGGAGACATTGACGAGTTTCTCGACAGTGATGAGTTTAAGTCGCTTTTCGATTCGGAGGAGGACGATCCCGAAAGCGTAGACGGATTTAAGAGCGGCGGAGCGGATACCCTTATGCCGTTTATTCATAAGCTGTTAGGTTCTCCCGAAAAAAAATCGGAGGAATCGGGCAAGGAAATTGCCGAAAACAGTCAAAAAGAGAAAAAGTCCGTCGAACATAAGGAAAAGACTTCCGAAAAGAACAGTAAAAAGCGCAAATTCCTTGATACCTTCTGTACGAACTTGACTGCAAAGGCGAAAAGAGGGGAATTAGACAGGATTGTAGGACGGGAAAAAGAGATTTATCGTGTTACGCAGATCCTTTCAAGAAGAACGAAGAACAACCCCTGCCTTATAGGCGAACCCGGAGTCGGTAAAACCGCCATAGCTGAGGGTATTGCACAAAGGCTTGTTTCAGGCGAGGTTCCCTTCAGATTAAAGGGAAAGGAACTTTATATGCTCGATCTTACTGCGCTTGTTGCGGGAACACAGTTCAGGGGACAGTTTGAAAGCCGTGTAAAATCTCTTATCGACGAGGTTAAAAGTGCGGGCAATATTCTGCTGTTCATTGACGAGGTTCACAATCTTGTGGGAACAGGCGACAGCGAAGGAACGATGAACGCCGCCAATATGTTTAAGCCCGCATTGTCAAGGGGAGATCTGCAGGTTATAGGAGCGACCACCTTTGACGAATACAGGAAGTATATTGAGCGGGACAGTGCGTTGGAAAGACGCTTTCAGCCGGTTACGGTAAACGAACCGAGCATAGAGGATACTGTTCAGCTCCTTAAGGGAATCAAAAAATATTATGAGGAACATCATGCAATTCACGTTTCCGACGAAATACTGCGATCCTGCGTAATTTTATCCGAAAGATATATTACCGACAGATATCTGCCCGATAAGGCTATAGACCTTTTGGACGAATCGGCAGCCTGCGCCAGCATAAAGAGCAAGGATTTGGCTGAGTATGAGGACTTAAAATCCGATAATAAGGATTTGGAAAGGGAACTGACCGATCTTTCGGCTGAGAAGGAAAACATAGATTATGAGCGTATTGCCGAGATAAAGACTCAGATCTCCAAAAATGAAATAAGGATAAATGAGCTTGAACCTCTTGTAACGCAGATTCACATCTCCGAGGAGGATGTATCAAAGGTTATTGAGCTTTGGACAGGTATTCCTGCAACAAAGATAATGGAGACTGAATTTAAAAAGATTTCCAAGCTGGAAAATATCCTTAAAAGCCGTGTTATCGGTCAGGATACCGCCTGCGAGCTTGTAGCTTCGGCTATTAAGCGTACCAGGGTTCAGCTCTCAGCCCGCCGAAGACCTGCTTCTTTCATATTTGTAGGTCCTACGGGAGTCGGAAAAACCGAGCTTGTCCGTGTGTTGGCTAATGAGCTGTTTGATACCGTTGATCCCCTTATTCGCCTCGATATGAGTGAATATATGGAAAAATACAGTGTAAGCAAGATTATAGGCTCTCCTCCCGGATATATCGGGTACGACGAGGCGGGACAGCTTACCGAGAAGGTACGCAGAAAGCCTTATTCGGTTATTCTGTTTGATGAAATTGAAAAGGCACACCCCGATGTTATGAATATTTTATTGCAGATACTTGATGAGGGCAAGGTAACGGATTCCCATGGCAGAACGGTAAGCTTTGAGAATACGGTTATTGCTATGACCTCCAATGCAGGTTCTTCCAATAATAATTTCGGCGGAATGGGCTTCGGCAAAACAGAGGGCGATATTTCCAGGGAAAGAGCCACAAATGCTCTTAAAGAGTTTTTGCGTCCCGAATTTTTGGGAAGAATTGATGAAATAGTAGTTTTCAATCCTCTAACGGAGGAGAACTATGTAAAAATCGCAAAGCTTATGCTGGAAGAAATGAAAACCGCTCTTGCGGAAAAGAAAATAGACCTAAAGATAACAGAAGCGGCATATAAGACTATTGCTTCCAAGGCATACGGAGGAAAATACGGCGGAAGAGATATTCGCAGGGTTATCCGAAAGGAGCTGGAGGATAAGGTTGCCGATCTTGTTATTGAAAAGGGAGAAGGCGGTATTTCCGAGGTTAACGTTTCCTCTAAGGCGGGTGAATTGGTAGTATCATAATGAAAACCGCTGTAATTACCGGAGGGAGCGGGTCAATAGGAGAGGCACTTGTTAACGAATTTGCCAAGGATTTCCGTGTTGTTTTTACTTATTTAAGCAACGAAAAAAAAGCAAGGGAAACAGCGGAAAAATACGGGGCTGAAGCCGTTCCTTGCGACTTGACACTTAAATCAGATGTGAACCGTTTATTAAAATGCGTCAGCTCTTGCGATTTACTGATCAATAATGCTGGAATCAGCAGCTTAGGCTTGTTTACGGATTTATCCGACGACGAACTATATTCTATTATAGATACCGATATGATAAGCGCAATGAAGCTTACCAAGGCTGTTTTGCCGCTTATGATAAGAGAGCGAAGGGGAAATATAATAAACATTTCCTCAATATGGGGAGTTTATGGCGGATCCTGCGAGGTGGCATACTCGTCGGCAAAGGCCGGACTTATCGGGTTTACAAAGGCTTTGTCAAAAGAGTTAGGCTGTTCGGGTATTCGTGTAAACTGTATCGCTCCGGGTTTTATAAAAAGCAATATGAACAGCAGTTTAACCGAGGAAGAGGTAACTGCGTTTGCAGAGGGTACTTCCTTGGGTAAAATCGGAAATCCTTCCGATGTGGCTTTGGCAGCACGCTATTTGTATGAGGCGGAATTTGTTACAGGGCAGGTTTTGGGTGTTGACGGGGGATTTTAGTTTCTTCGAAGAAAAAGTTAAGGCATCTCCGAACAGTGATTGCGTGTGAATTGCACAGTGGGATTTTTCGAGAGGGCTTGACTTTTTAAGCCGTAATTGCATAAATTCGCCCCGGGAATACTATCCTATTTCATGGAGAATTAGTATAATTATGACTTTGAGAAACCCTCGGTTTTTC